>CAVKNU010000291.1:0-2640 GCA_963657465.1 Lachnospiraceae bacterium | reverse complement strand
CGCAACTATATGAACAGAGGGGAGGGACCAAAGGAGATGATAGACCCTAACACGAAGACGGATTACAATAAGATGCGCAAGCTCATCAACCTCGACAAGTTGGATGGTGATCGCAAGGGTGTAATTCGCACGATAGCTGAAACTGGGCAAATTATCTGCCGTCTGGAAGAAACTTTCCCTGCAAGTCAGATTACTGACCCAGAGATATTTCCTAGCTTGTTGTTCTATTATGGTATGCTAACCATCAAGGGAACTCGTGGTGACAAACTTATCCTAGGCATTCCAAACAATAATGTTCGCAAGCAGTATTATGGCTATCTGAAGGAAATGTTTGAGGAGAAGGCTGCTTTGAGTGTCAACAAGCTCACCGATTACTATTATGACATGGCATACGATGGCAAGTGGCGAGAGGGGTTGACTTTCTTAGCAGATAGTTATGCTAATGTTTCTTCTGTTCGTGATGGCATTGAGACGGAGCGCAACTTGCAAGGTTTCTTCATGGCTTATCTGAGCCTTAACAATTATTACTATACGGCTCCGGAGTTGGAATTGAATCATGGTTATTGCGATTTCTTCCTCTTGCCCGACTTGACGCATTACCCTACTAAACACAGTTATATATTGGAGTTGAAGTTGATTCCGAAGAGGGAAAAGGGTATGTCTGAGAAAACTCATGAGGGCTTAATATCTCAGCAATGGGATGATGCAGAAGCCCAAATCAAACGTTATGCCGAGACTCCGAGAGTAGAGGCTTTACGTCAAGGTACTCAGCTCCATAGGATCATCATGCAGTTTGATGGTTGGAAATTATATCGCATAGGCGAGGTGTAAAAAGGCTATATAGGTTTGATGGCAAAGTATCTTAGGATAGTTGGGAAAATATCATTTCGTACGCTATCACACCCATTTCGTACAGACAGCCCATTCCTCTCATTGTTATCTCGAATTAATCTATTATCTTTGTCGGCAGAAAATAAAAACAAAGATTATGATGAAGAAAGTATTGAAGGTGTTGGGCTGTTGACGAGATCGTTACCGTCGGTCTGACGAATCGGGATATTTCTACTTCCGTTCACGGGCACTTCAACTATGGTATCATGGGATTGGGCTATCACCCAGGGGATGCTGCCGTGGTCTCGACTTTTCGTTTGAAGCGGAAGGAAAATCTATGGAAAGTAGTGATGCATGAGTTCTTGCATACTCGTGGACTTCCTCACTGTAAGAAGGACAATCCGAAGTGTATTATGCAGGATGCACATGGCAAGGATACTTTCTGTCAAAAGAACAGCCTCTGTGAGGATTGCAAGAGAGCTTTGCAAAAATAGAGTCTTATCGTGCCTTGAACACAATCCAAGGCACGATTTTTTCATACTGTTTCTTTATATGTTCCGTGCTGTCACCGATGGCATTGAGCTTGCCGTCAGCCGAACGGTAATAGCTGTAGCATTTGCCGCCTGTGATGTAGATGGCATCCACGAATCCATATTCCCTCAGTGCATCAGCAAAATCCCAAAGGGTCTCGGGATGGCGAGTCTCTATATAATATAGGTGGTCATCAGATGTTCTTGCCAATGCCCTGCGCTCCACCTTGCCATGAAGCTGGAACTTCGGTGGCAATACGCCATTGGACACTAATATGAACTGGCGGAAGAAACTGCCGCCTTTCTCCTCCACATAATCCTTCACCTTGTCGCTTCTCGATATGCCAAGCACGATGTTGCCATTCGCCATTGCACAATAACCAAGGCGAGATGCGTCCGATGCTAGTTCTTTGCCTCGCATCACCAAACTTCCCAAGTATTTGCCATCGCTAGTATGGTCAGCGCATCGGCTATACATCAGCACGCTCTTATCTGTTGAGTCTGGCTCGGTCAAGGTAAGCTCAGCCTGTAGGTTCTCCAGGTGGTACATGTTGAGAGCCACGCCAAGGATGGAGTCGGAAGTGAGGGTGATATTGGGCTTGCCTTTCTTATGAGGCAAAGCTAACTTTTGGATGTTTTCTTCAGGGGTAACAGAAATGGGTACACCTATGTTGTAATAGTAATTATAGGCTCGCCATCCGCCATAGAGCATGATGCAAACAAGAAGTGATACCAAGGCACAGGCTATCATCCATAGCCATTTATGCCATTTGCTCTTCTTCTCGGTCGTGATAGGGGACTCTTTCTCGTCTTCTTCTATCGTGATAACGGCTTTCTCCTCTGCTGAATTCTTGTTGCCAATAGGGGAGAGAGTTGTGGCGTCATCATCAAAAAAGAGGATTGGTTTGTCTTGGTTTATCATGAGTTACCTCCTTCCTTCTCTAGTTTTGCTTTCAATTCTTTGAGGGCCTCTTTGGATAGTTTCAGATGGATGTCGCCGGCTAGTTTACTGCTTGCCAATATCAGTTTCTGAACGCCAGGATTCACTTTGTAAATGAAATTCTTGTTGATGATAAAGCTCTTGCCAACTCTGAAGAAAGTGCAGTCCTTGATGCTGAATAGCTTTTCTTCGAGACTATGTAATTGTGCCAGAACATTCTCCTTCTTTCCATTTTGCAGGAACACGTCGGAGTAGTTCCCATCGCCCTTGATGAAAACAATCTCCTCTGTCGGGATTCTGATAATCTCATTGTTGGTAGAAATATTAAGCCACTCCATA
>CAVKNU010000290.1:0-2656 GCA_963657465.1 Lachnospiraceae bacterium | reverse complement strand
TGTTTATGCAAAGATACAATAAAATAAGGTATATCTCCTTGTTGTAGATAGGAAAAGTGTTTAAAATTGTACAAAAATGCATAGAATACCCAATATTTGGACGATTTTCTAGAAAGTTGTACTATAATATAAGTATAAGTACGAAGAAGAAATGTAACTTTGCGACAGAAATCTAACAAAAGCGGATAGTGAATCTAAATCTAAATCAAATAATAATGAACAACAAGCTATTTATGAAAAGTTCAGCTTTGCCTACAGCTTTGTTCTGTACGGCATTGATGCTAGCCCCACTAGGTGGAGCAGGTATCGCTAAAGCAAATGTAGCGGTCGCTCAACAGGCTAGTACTATAAAAGGTACGGTCGTTGACAGCAATGGCGAACCTGTCATTGGTGCAAGTGTCATCATTGAGGGGAAGAATGCGACACAGGGTACCGTTACTGATTTTGACGGAAATTTTGTACTTAACGTAAAACCTGGAGCAAGACTTAAGATTACTTATGTCGGTATGGAGTCGCAGACCGTTGTAGCCAAGAATGGCATGAAGGTAACCTTGAAGGATGAGGCTACCGCATTGAAGGCTGTCGAGGTTGTGGCTTACGGTGTGCAGAAGAAAGTTACTGTAACAGGTGCGCTCTCAAGTGTGAAGAGTGAGGACTTGGTTCGTACCCCAGTGGGTAATGTAAATAACGTATTGGGTGGTCAGCTCTCTGGTGTAACCACCGTACAGTATTCAGGTGAGCCTGGTTCTGATGCAGCGAGCGTGTTCGTTCGTGGTAAGGCTTCTTTCAATGGCGCAGACCCATTGGTACAAGTAGATGGTGTGGAGCGAAGCATGAATGATGTCGACCCAGAGGAAATCGAAAGCATCACCGTATTGAAGGATGCTTCTGCTACCGCTGTGTTTGGTGTACGTGGTGCCAATGGTGTTATCTTGATTACTACCAAGCGTGGTCAGGAAGGTAAGACCAAAATTTCGGGTTCTACCTCTTGGGGTATCTTGACTCCTACCAAGATGGTGGAGCAGGCTAACAGTTATGAGTATGCTACTTTCCATAATATGATGAGCTTGAACTCTCATGATGCGGATGGAAATGTTTTGACTCCTCAGTTCTCTGATGTAGTCCTTCAGAAATTCAAGGATGGAAGTGATCCTATTCGTTTCCCTAGCACATTGTGGGCTGACTATATCATGAAGAAATCTACCCTTCAGAGCAAGCACAACTTGAATATCAGTGGTGGTACCAAGACTGCTCGCTATTTTATTAATGTGGGTTATTTTACTCAGGGTGGTCTTTTCAAGGAGTTTAATCAGCCATACGACTTTGGCTATCAGTATAATAGTTTCAACTATCGTGCCAACCTCGACTTGGATGTCACCAAGACAACTACCATCTCTTTCAATTTGGCAGGTAAGGTGGATAATGCCAATAAGCCTTATACATCACAAGGTTCATCAGGCATGATTCGTGAGGCATACGAGGCTGCACCTTTTTCTAGCCCTGGTATCATAGATGGTCGTTATATCGCTACCGAGACTCACTATGATGATTGCGGTACAGACCAGCTTCCTTTCCCTGGTGGTAGTGGTATTACCTATTTTGGTAACGATAATGTGAACGGTGGTTTTATGAAGACTACCAATAATAAGTTGAATTTCGACCTCCAATTGACCCAGAAGCTTGATTTCATCACCAAGGGGCTTCTCTTCAAGGTAAAGGCTTCTTACAACGGAGCGTACACCGTTTACAAGAATGCGTATGCCAAGAAGGCAACTTATACTCCTGTGCTTCAGGAGGATGGTAGTTATAAATATAAGAAATATGGCAATGAGGAACAATTGACATATAGTGAGAGTGCAGATAGAAGCCGTTATTGGTATTTTGAGGCAGCTTTCAACTATAATCGCTCCTTTGGCTTACACAACCTTGGCGCCATCTTGCTTTATAACCAGGATAGCAGCTATTATCCAAGCACTTATACCAATGTTCCTCACCGTCAGGTAGGTTTGGTGGGTCGTGTTACCTACGATTGGAACAACCGTTATATGGCAGAATTCAATATTGGCTATAATGGTTCGGAGAACTTTGCCGAGGGTAAGCGCTTCGGTACATTCCCTGCGATGTCTGTAGGTTGGGTGGTAAGCGATGAGCCATTCTTCAAACCTCTCACCAATGTGGTTAGTTTCTTGAAGCTTCGTGCCAGCTATGGTATGGTTGGTAATGCCAATCTGAAGGGTTATCGTTTCTTGTATACACCAGACCCATACGCTATCAATAATGGTTCTGTTGCCACTCGTGATGGTTATGGTTATATCTTTGGTATCAACAATACTACAATATCGAATGGTGCATACGAATTGGCTCGACACAATGCCGATATTACTTGGGAGCATGCTTACAAACAAGACTATGGCTTTGATGTCAACTTCTTGAAGGATAAGCTCCGTGGTACGTTCGATTACTACTATGAGCATCGTACGGATATCATGATGATGGACTACAATGCTCCTGCTTTCATCGGTTATAATATGCCTTATACCAATGATGGTGAGGTAAACAGCTGGGGATGGGAGGCATCCTTAAAATGGCAAGATAAGATAGGTAAGAACTTCCGTTACTGGGCAGGTGTAAACCTTTCTTATAACCAAAATGAGGT
>CAVKNU010000289.1:0-2664 GCA_963657465.1 Lachnospiraceae bacterium | reverse complement strand
GAGTTGGCGAGTGAAAAGTCAATGATAATGCAAAAACCTCTGACTTTTTTATGTTTTGCTACCGAAAAACCTCTGACTTTTTTATAAAACAGGCAATAAAAACCTCTGATTTTTTCATAATTATGCTTAAATAAAGCACTGATATTCGGATAAAAGTATTATCTTTGCACTGAAAATCAGTAGAATAAGAGAATATGGAATATTTGAAACGACAAGTAGATGAAGAGCTGGAAAAATGGAAGAACTCAGATGAGCATAAACCATTGCTTGTTAGGGGAGCACGACAGGTGGGAAAATCAAGTGCTATCAGGCATTTGGGAGAGTCCTTTCCTTATTTCTTGGAAGTAAACTTCGAACGTGACAAGGCTGTCAGGGAATTCTTTGATGGCGACTTGGATGTGAAGTTTATTTCTGAGCAGTTGTCTGCATATTTCAAGGTTCCTGTTGTTCCTGGCGAGACTCTATTGTTCTTAGACGAGATACAAGCATGTCCTAATGCTATACATAGCTTGTGGTTTTTCAAGGAAGATTATCCAGAGCTCCATGTTATAGCGGCAGGTTCTCTATTGGAGTTTGCTTTGAAAGATTTAGGAGCTTATGGTGTGGGGCGTATCCGCTCGATGTTTGTATATCCGATGTCTTTTGACGAATTCCTCTATGCTTTGGATGAAGACAGTTTGGTGAGGATGAAACAGAATGCATTGCCTCAAAAGCCATTGATGAATGTCTTTTATGAGCGATTGGTAGAGCGTTTTCGTTCTTTCTTGCTGATAGGTGGAATGCCTGCTGCTGTGGCAAAGTATGTCAAGACGAATAGTTATCTGGAGGCAGACCAAGTGCTAAGTGAGTTAAAGCAAACTTACATAGATGACTTTGTGAAATATAAGGCGAAGACGGACCCTACGTTGTTGCGCCAAACGTTGTTTAGTGTTGCGCATCAAGTTGGGAGCAAGTTTGTGTATAGCCAAGTGGAAGGAGGATATACGACAGCGCAAGTAAAGAATGCGTTGGAGATGCTGAGAGATGCAGGGATAATCATACCTGTATGGCATACTGCGGCAAATGGCATTCCGCTTGGTGCGGAAATCAATCCGAAGTTTGTGAAGTATAACCTGATAGACCATGGGTTCTTGCTGAATCTGTTGGGAATCGGAGATACTACCAATTCTCTTGTGAAAGAATTGTTGGTTGCCAATACAGCAGATTTGGTGGATAAGGGTAGCTTGACGGAGATGGTGGCAGGTTTGGAATTGCTCAAGTATATGTCATCCAACGAACGGCATGACTTGTACTATTGGCAAAACCTATCTCGTGGCACTGTTTCGGAAGTGGATTATGTCTTGTCTCGTGGCATAGACATTGTGCCGATGGAAGTGAAGTCTGGCTTGCGAGGTTCGATGGCAAGTCTTTATGTTTTTATGGAGAAAGAGCATATCAAGTATGCCATTCGCTGTTCTTTGGAAAACTTTGGGGAGTTCGTGAGTCCAAAGGGGAAGAAGATAATCGTTAATCCTCTTTATGCGATATCCAACTTGTTTGCGAAATTGAAGGACGAAGAGTGAGGTGGCTGACAACCGTTATTCCCTTATAGATATGTTACGTTGGGATGGATGAATAAGAAGCGCAGCCCAAGAGTATTCCGTTATGTTACGGAATGCCCTTGGGCGGTGTCTTTACATCGGCTTGTTGGGCTTCTCGAGCAAGAAGTCTGCCTCTTTATTTCACCCTTTCATACCCCTCGTAGTAGTACGATACCTCAATACCCTTGAAGATGACTTCTCGGTTATCCACTTGGTCGGTGAGGGCTGGTTGCAGGAGAAAGCGAAGCTCCAGGTCGTTGATGGGGCTGCGCTCCATCGCTTGCAGGTATTGGTCTTTGCCGACCTTTCGCCAATCCACCACCTTGCCAAGATTCTTCTTCAGGATGAGGTCGAGCCAGATGCGAGTACTTCTGCCGTTGCCCTCCATGAAAGGGTGGGCGATATTTATCTCCACATATTTGGCGATGATTTCCTCGAAGGTCGTCTCTGGCATCTTCTCTATGACAGGTAGGATGGCATCTAGATACATGCTGTTGGCAAAGCGGAAACCGCCCTTGGCAATGTTGAGCGTGCGTATCTTGCCAGCAAAATCGTAGAGACCATCAAACAGATACTTGTGAATCTGGCACAACCCCTTGGCTGTGCCGACTTCTATCTGATTGATGTCGCCCGACTCGAAAAGGCGTTCAGCCTTCTGTAGGCTCAGCTCATCTATGTTTTGCTTACTATCTGTCATATCGTTCTTTTCCTTATCTTATGCAAAGTTACAAACTTTTTTCGTAACTCTTGCATTTTTCCTCATAATTCTATCTCTGACGTGTTCTTTTCTTCCATCAGCCTACATCTGATAGAACTTGGTGAAAGCCTTCACGGTGTATTCGTGGTCAATGACGCTGCCTGTCTCTCGGCAACTGTGCATGGCGAGGATGGCATTGCCCATATCCACTCCCTTCAATGGGATGCTGGAGGCGAGGATGTTGCCTAAGGTGCTTCCGCCTGCCACGTCGCTATGATTAACAAAACGCTGACAAGGAACACCAGCTTCCTCACAGATGTTGGCGAAGATGGCGGCAGAAACGGCATCGCTCGCATACTTTTGGGCGGCATTAAACTTGATGACAGG
>CAVKNU010000288.1:0-2692 GCA_963657465.1 Lachnospiraceae bacterium | reverse complement strand
TATCTCACCAAGAATGCTATATGGACGATGATTGCCCAATCCAACGCACTAAAGCCCAGATGAGAAATTATCTTCATACTTTTCACCTCAAAAATGGAAGAGTAAAGGTAAGCCATCAGCCACCCCCGTATTGTGAGGCATAAAAGTTTTCTGTAACTTTGCACGCACATATTTTTAATATAACAGCTATGCAAAGTTTTACAATTGAAGAATTCAAGAAAATCCATCAAGCATGGAAAGAGAGTGGACTCAGTGTCCGTGACTATTGTGCCAACACAGGCATCAAGGAAAGCCGTTTCTATTATTGGAAGAAGCGTGTTGAGGATGGCGAAAGCCTTCCTTCTCCAACAGGTGGCTTTATTCCAGTGAAGCTGAATGGTAAATCATGTAAGTTAGATACGCACATAACCTCAGGCACATGCGCCACAGATGTTCTCTGCGAACTCATCTACCAGAATGGAGTAACCTTGCGTGTAACCAGTGACATGACATTGGAGCAACTTCGTGTCATGGTCCTACTATTGAACTAGCCTATGTTTACACTCAGTGACTCCGACAAGTTCTACCTCTATCCTTATCCTACAGATATGAGAAAGAGTTTTTATTCGCTCAGTGGCATCGTACAAAACGAGATGCATCAGGACATCCAGCAAGGGGATGCATTCATATTTGTCAACCGTACCCTTACCAGTATGAAGATATTGCACATGGAATTCGGCGGCTTGGTCATCTATAATTTGAAACTGGAGCAAGGTCGCATCCAACTTCCTGAAATGGAGTTGGATGAGTCGGCGGTATCCAGGAACACCCAATGGTCTGAACTAGTGATGATGACACATGGATTGAGCAAGGCGGATGTTCGCCAACATCCTCGTTGGATACCCCATAAAAAAGATGAGAAAAAGTAGTAAATAGTTGGCAAAACATGCTGTTTTCTCAATATTTTTTCGTATCTTTGCACCAATAAAGATGCTAGTGAAATGGCAGAGAATCAGACATTTGACAACCAGTTTGTGCAGGACCTCTTGAGAAGGCTTGATGCCGAGTACCGCCGTGCGGAGCTCGCAGAAAGCCGTCTTGCCAAGTTGTCTGATGCCCAGTCGATGGAAAGGCAGTACGAGGAGCAACTCGCAGCCAAAGATAAGAAAATCGAAGAGCAGGAGTTGCTTCTTGAAGCTCAGCAGAAATCTCACGAGGAGGATGTGTCCAAACTCTTGGCACAAGTTGATTACCTAAAGCGCAAGTTATGGGGAAAGATGAGCGAGAAACGCCAGCTTCCAGAAGATCCAAGGCAACTGACGTTAGACTTCGATGGCATGGGACTGACCGACAAGGAGAGGAAGGAGCTGCAAGATGCTGTTGAATATGTCGCGAACGAGCGTAAGACTGTAAAAGTCAAAGAACATACCAAGCAGCAACCTGTTCGCCACAAGTTACCAGAGACACTTCGCCGTGTGGAAAAACATATTTATCCAGAAGGTTACGAAGGGCATGAGGACGAGTGGATTCTCTTCAATGATACCGAGACTTCGGAACAACTGGAAGTTACCGCCCCTGACATATGGGTGAGTGTCACGATACGCCACAAGGCTATGAGAAAGTCAGACAAGAAGGTGTTCACCGCAGATTGTCCTATGGTTCCTATACCAAAGAGCATCGCCAGCGTGTCCTTGCTCACGGAACTCATCATTGGTAAGTATGTAGACCATATTCCGTTTTGGCGTCAGATATCCCAGTACAAGCGCCTTGGATATGAGATAAAGCAGCCAACACTGGAATCCTGGTTTCATGAGGTAGCCAACCTAATGAGACCACTATATTATAGGATACAGGACATTATGTTGGCTATGGACTATCTCCAGTCCGATGAGTCCACGGTGCCTGTCATCAACAACGAGAAGCATCGGGCGGTAAAGGGTTACATGTGGCTCATCAGGAGTATTGTGGTTCCGATGGTTTTCTTCCATTACCACGAAGGCTCACGCAATGCAGATGTAGCCTTGGGATTTTTCCATGACTTCAAGGGTGTCATACAGGTGGATGGCTATGCCGGGTATGACATCCTTGCCAAATTGGAGGGTATCATCATAATGTGTTGTTGGGCGCATTGTAGACGGTATTTTGATAGGGCATTAAAGAATGATAAGTTGAGAGCAGAGTATGGTCTCGACCAAATTGGCATGCTCTATAGCGTGGAGTCCCTTGCCGATGAGCAGAACATGAGCTATGAGGAAAGGGCAGCCCTTCGTGGCCGTATCTCATATCCTATAATTAGGGGCTTGGAAGCATGGGCTTTGGAGGAATACCCGAAAGTCCTCCCTAAAAGTCCCATAGGCAAGGCTCTGAATTATCTCATCACGAGAATCAAGCAGCTGGCCGTCTACACAAAAGATGGTCGTTACATGATTGACAACAATCCAATCGAAAATTGTGTTAGGCCATTAGCTATTGGCAGAAAGAACTATATGTTCTGTGGAAATCATGATGCGGCGGAGGAAGCTGCCATCATGTACACGATGATGGGATGTTGTAAGCTGGCTGGTGTTGACTTCCGAAAATGGACGACCTACTTTCTGACTCATATACATGAGTATGACAATGATTATTCAAAAGATTTGGCGGACTTCCTGCCATTAAGTAATGATTAAAAAATAACTTGGTACATTTTTGTGTCCTCTCTATAAAGTAACAC
>CAVKNU010000287.1:0-2704 GCA_963657465.1 Lachnospiraceae bacterium | reverse complement strand
GAGGTGCTGGATGTGAAGCCTTCACTCGAAAGGCTTTGTCTTACGATTAAGGAGTATGTGCCTGGGATGAAGGGCATTGTTTATGCCATCAGCATACAACATGCTGAGCATATTGCCGAATTCTATCGGGAGAATGGCATCAAGGCTGTGGCTATATCAAGCAAGACTCCACTTGCTGAACGAAAAGAACTGATTGAAAGGTTCAAACTTTCTAATACTTTTTATTCTCCAACCACCCCGTCCCTCCTTCATAAGGAGGGCTCCACCTCTCACCCAAGCCCTCTCTCCTCAGAAGAGAGGGATGTAGCTGGCGACGCTATAGCTCTGCCAGAGTTTTCGTATCGTCAGCAAAGCTTTCGCCCACAAGGGGCTGACGATGATTTTCCTACGCAACAGAGTTGCGATTGTTCGTCGGCTGGCGCATTGAAAACATCACCACCAATCGCCACCTCTTCTTCCCTAAAATCCACGGATGATTCCATTGAAATACTTGTTAGCGTGGATTTATTCTCTGAGGGATTCGATTGTCCTGATGTGGAGTTTATTCAACTGGCACGGCCGACGCTGTCGTTGGCTAAGTATATGCAGATGGTGGGGCGTGGATTGCGAGTGGCTGAGGGGAAGGAATATTGTGTGATTCTTGATAATGTGGGATTGTATAAGCGGTTTGGGTTGCCATCAGTAGATAGGGATTGGCAGAGTATGTTTGAGGGTAAGGCAGCCTTGGAGGATATGCTGCAAGAGGTTTGTCTGCGCGTCAATGAACATAATTGCAGGATGGACGCAATGATGGATGGTGATGAGGAGATGATGAAGATTCTCAACCATGAGCGTCAGCAACGGATGATTATGGAGTCCTATGGATTCAGCATCGTGGAGAATGAAAAGGGATTGGTAGGCATCAAGGACAAGGACGGCAATATGATTGTGGATTGCCTGTATAAGAAGATTGAAGTGACCAATGACGGCTTTGCCTATTGCTATATCAGGAAGAAGGTTGGACGGAAGGAATGGATTGACTTGCGAAATGGACTATGGTTCACAAAGAAGCCACAAAGCATCAAACTGATGGGGATAGACTTCTGCACGGAGGATGGCAAGAAACTATATCCTCGCATCCGCTCTAAGTTTATTGACGAGAAAGCCTTTCTGACAGTGAAGACCTTGGAGTTGCAAGTGGGAATAGGATTGAGTTGGAAGCGTAGGTTTATACCTTGGGACGAGCCAAGTAAGGTGTATGCGTTTCAGAAAGGAGAAGGCTACTCACGCCTTTACATGGATGAAGATGACCAATATTATGTTCTGAAAAATACTGGAAGCCAATTGGTGAAAGTCAATAATCCAGAAGAATTGACTGTGGTTGCAGAAAAAGACAAGCAAGAAAGAGAGAATGACGCAGAGCTTCTGAGGAACAGATATGTGCATTATGAATTTTATCCTGTTGATAAAATTTATCCTACCAAGCAAGACCATCGAAATAACAAATATCGTGATAAGATAAAAATAGAGAAAGACGGCATTTGGCGCATTGAAGACGATTGGTGTCATGAAAGTTATTGGGTTGACCCTGTCACTCAAAGGAAGCATTACACAAGGCCTTCCCTATTCAAGCGTGGTTTTGTAAGCATATTGAAAGAAGGTGACTGGTGCTACATAAGGAATATACCAGGACTAAAGTACAAGCCATTAAAACAATGGGAAATCGTGGCGGATGACAACATCTGTGTCATCAACAATGAGTTCTTGTTTTTAAAAGAAGAGCCTCGCATCTGGTTCAAAATTTACATAAGGACAGATGACTTCACCTATTTTATAGTGAAGGAATATGACGACTATAAGGATATGGATAAACAAGAAGAAATCCAAATCACCCAATTTGAAGATGAGGGGGTGAGGATTACGTACAAGAATGGACGTTCATATACATTTTGGGTGCCAAGGCATGGATATATATGGAATGAGAAATACCATAAGTATTGACAACACGAAATGTCGAAATACAAAACAGACCGATGTGAAGAAAGATTCATGTCGGTCTGTTTTTTTCTTCTTGTAACACCTTTGTCTTCACTTCGTCTTTGTCTTTCAACCTGAAAGCAATCCCCTTGTAACAAAACCACCGTACCTTTGCAACCGAAATCAGAAAGGTATTGATTATGAAACTAAAAAGGGGAATTATTGTATTAGGAATGCTTTCGGCGGCTAGCTTGCCAACGTGGGCGCAACAACTCAAGGGTGTCGTCATCGACAAGAACTCGAAGGAGACACTCATCGGAGCGGTTATCACTGCCGTGGAATCCAACGGCAAAAACTCCGCTGCCAAGGATAACGACAAGGATGGCTCAAACAATGGTGTGAAAGCCATCACCGACATCGACGGCAACTTTACCATCGATGGACTGAAGAAAGACAAGACATATACCTTATATATTAATTATGTAGGATATAAGACTCAAAAAATTGACGGGGTTCAAGCGAAGGAAGCAAACTTGAGTATCGCGATGCTTCCTGATGAACAGCAACTGAAGGAGGTGACCGTTACCGCAGTGGAAAGGCGTAATACGGACGCGGCAATGATACAGGTCGCCAAAAACAGTCCCGTCATCGTGAGCAATGTTTCGGCACAAGAAATATCTCGTACACAAGACAACAATGCTGGTGAGGTTATCCGCCGTGTGCCAGGCGTGAGCCTCATCGACGACAA
>CAVKNU010000286.1:0-2731 GCA_963657465.1 Lachnospiraceae bacterium | reverse complement strand
TGATATGCATGGCTGATCTTTACCTTGGGGGAAAATTAAAGAAACTTATAAAAAAGAAAAATAAGATGAGAAAAATATTACTATTATTAGTGCTTATTTTGAGCACGTCATGTTTTGCTGATTGTTCTGAATGGAAAGAAGGAGATATTGTATTTCAGATTTCTAAATCTAAACAATCTCCATTTATACAATTAGCTACAGGTTCTATATACTCACATTGTGGAGTAGTTGTTAAAAAGGATGGTAGTTTTTATGTATTAGAAGCATCTAATGTTGTAAAATTAACACCTTTAGCAGCTTGGATTGATAGAGGGTTATTTTCTCTCTGTATGGTTAAAGAAGTTTTTAATCATCCTATAAAAATTTCTTACAAGAAATATTTGGGACAAAAATATGACACTGCGTTTAAGTTTAATAATGGCAAAATGTATTGTTCTGAATTAGTCTATGAAATATATAAAGAACAATTTGGAATAGAACTATGTAAACCAAGAAAGGTTTCTGATTATCATATTTTTGGATTAAGTAAATTATTAAAACGCAGAGGTATAAATAAAAATCAATTAGTAGTAGCTCCGTGTGATTTATTTAATTCTAAGTATTGTAAATAAGTAACAAAGAGTCTAATTTAAGGAATTATGAACAAGAATAGATAAAGATCATGAATGTAAAGAAATGTATTGTATCGGTGTTGATCGTCGTGGCATGGGCTTGCCTGGCCACCATGTTCTACAAGACTGTCATGTTGATGTTGCTCTTCCTGATATGGAAGAAGCAAGTCTTTGAACGGCTTCCTTCGTGGATGACGAAGTATGGCATGAAACCTTATTGGGCGTGTTTCGTGGTTTTCCTTTGGATAGCCATGCCCCGTTATCGCATCAACTCGGGCGATAGAGTTAGGCTGGTGTATCTGGACGAAAAGGGGAATGCCAAGCATCCGCCCTTGGGGCAATATCTTGTCAATACGTTCATTCCCGAAGAGGAGATTGTAAATGTAGGCATCCATAATGTGCCATTGCTTAAGTATGCAGGTATCGGCAGCACGCTGATACGGCAGGCCAATGATGACATTGCCAATGGGAAGATTCGGAACTTCTTTTATGCCTATGACAATCTGGGGTATGAGAACCCGATGTCGGGAGTCTATGCACAAGCTTTCCACGACTTCCTCGGCAATGATGATAGGGCTGTCTACATCTGCGAACCGAAAAGCGACGAGAACGTAAAGTGGAGCAAGGACAACGGCTTCAAGTACCCGCTTGTTGTGTTCTGCCACGGCTATTTGGGCAACTGGCAACTCTACCAAGGAGTGTGGAAGGACTTGGACAACTGCATCGTGCTGAGCATCAGTACGCAGGGTCTCAGTGGAATATTTACACAAAGCGACATTAAGGACATCTTTGACTTCTACATTCCAGCCTTGGAACGCATGGGATACAATATAGATAAAAAACAACTGCACCTTATGGGACTTTCCAATGGTGGTACGGCCATCATATCCGCCATGCATTCGTCGTATGCCAAGAAGTTCAAGAGCATCACCACCGTCTCGTGTAACCTTGAAGGTTTGAGGCGTGTGCCATGTCAGGTAAACTTCATCGGCGGAGGAAAAGATAATTCCTCTTGTAGGATGCCTGGTCAGTGCCGCCAGTTGAAAGCAATGGGCGTAGATGCCGATATATATTTCAAAGAGGACGAAAACCACTTTATCATGGTCGACAAGCATGAAGAAATTATCGGCTTTCTGATGGACAGAATGCAGCTGAAATGCGTAAGAATGGAAGAATAATTAGTCTTAAATAAACAGACCGTTTTTAACGGGACACTAATGAATAAGAATAGATAAAAGCTATGGACGATTTTTTATTAATGATAGTGGTGACCATGCTTGCCGTAGTAGTACTTGCGGTTGTTATAGTGGTTCTGACGGCGTGCATATCCCTTCCGCTATTGGTGATAGACTGGCTGGTGTTTGAAGTCTGGCTCGGAAGTAAGAACGAGAAGTGCCGTCGGTTTTACGAACTCTCAAAATTGTGGCTCACATGGTCATACCGTCTGCCGTTCAAAATGTATGAACAGGGTGCAAAATATGCTTGGCTGGGAGTGGGTTTGATGCTTGTCTCTCCGGCTGCCGTGGTGACGTACACAACGGCATATTGTGTTCAGCAAGCATGCTTTCCCTTTCCACTGAGCGAGGAGGATATTCCGTACAAAACGCACGAAGACCTCGTGGCTATTACAGACTGGCAGGATTTTCCGGCGTTCACTTATAGTCATAACGAAAGAGACGGATGGAGTGGCGGGACCAAGATTTACTATGATTTTGACCAGCCGTTGTCTACTGAAAGCAAAAGAAAGTTGGATGCCTTGTGTAATAATCCGGACAACTACCTGTGGCGCAAGACCGAAAATGGCGAATATATCTTGCAAAGAGGCGATGACGGCAAATACATCAAGTCTTCGTTGAAAGGCGGTCAGATAACATTGGTGATAAACAAAAGCGGATTTGTCATCACGCAGATGAATGATTGTTCCATTCGAATAGAGGACTTTGCGGAAAGAGACAGGCTTAACAAACGTACTGGAGTTAAGTTTCCTGACTATAAGGTGGTGAACTATCATGGCGAAGGATGGCGCGACTATGAGGTCACATATTATCTGCTGTTGGACAAGAAACCCTCAAAGCAATTCATCAGACAGTTAGAGCGTTCTCCGAAATGGAAAAAGAATG
>CAVKNU010000285.1:0-2774 GCA_963657465.1 Lachnospiraceae bacterium | reverse complement strand
GGATTACTCGTACGCGAATACCACCACACTACGCCCACCGTAACCACAGCCAGCATAACCAGCACTCCTATCACTTTCAATACTTTCTTCATGTCTTCAATTTTTGTTTATCGTTTTTTTGTTTTGATGACGCAAAGGTAAGCCAAAGTATCTACATGAGAGAAACTTCTCCCACAACTTGTACGAAATGGTGGGGATGGTGTATGAAGTTTCTTGATTTGTATCCTCAGAGAGCTACTCGGGGCACTTACAGAAATGGCGTCATATAGAACGGAATACATTTAAGATGACCATCCTTGCGCAAGTCCTTGTTATGGATAAGGTATGACTGCTGTATTCGTGATGAGTATTTCTGCATAAAGTTGTCGATGGAAACGTGCTGAGTAGACCGCGCTGATTTTACCTCAATTACACTTATCTTGCTGCCGTCCGGTATCAAGAAGTCAACTTCATAGTTTCGTTTCCCGTCATTTGTTGGCCATGTATGGTAGTACAGCTTCTTTCCCACCGCAACAAGCATTTGCGAGACAACGTTTTCGTAAACATATCCGAGGTCGGCTGTGAGTTTGTCGTTCAGAAGCTTTTGGTATATGGTATTGTTCGTAAAGTCTGAGTCCCAAAAGGCAAGAGTAACAAACAGTCCCGTGTCCCCACAATATAGCTTGAAGCAGTCTGGATTTATGTGCATGGCCAGTCCTACATTCGGGTCGTTGGAATGATAGGCAATGTTTGTGGTCATCGATTCTCTCAGAATGGAAAGGGACGTAGTAAGCCTGTCTACCCGTCCACCCTCTATCACGCTGCCCACCTGATAGCGCGAAGCGTTGGTGGTCAATTGTGCAGGGATGGCGTGGAAAAGCATGGATGTCTTACCCGTCGGGTCCAACTCATAGAAATCCGTATCATACAGGTTGATGATATTTCTCTTCACTTGGTCTACTCTACTCAAGTCCAAAGTGTCGAGGTATGTGTTTACGGCTTGTGGCATACCCCCAACGAGTACATATAGCCGGAAATCTCTCATTAGCTTCCAGTTTGTAGCATCACCAAGCGGCATCCATTGCTCAAAGATGTTTTTGGCGAGCGGCATCGTGGCTGTATCGTCCAAAGCCCAACGGAACTCTTCATAGTCCATTGGGTACATGGTAATTCTGCGTTCCTCGCTTGGCAGGAGAATTTTTGTTCCGTCAGCATTAGGACGTTTCTTTATCTTTATGCCAAGCAGTGAGCCTGTCTCGATGTAGTGAAAGCGTCCGTCCTTCACGAGATGTTTGATAGCCTGACGGGCCAAAGGACACTTCTGTATCTCATCGAAGACAATCAGCGACTTGCCAGGGAGTAGCCTCACTCCAGTGTTCATTTGAAGACTGGTGAATAGCATGTCAAGGTTGGAAATATCCTGAAAAGCATCCTTGACGGCCTTGCTTGCTACAGAGAAGTCAATAAGCAGGTAGGTTTCATATTCGTTCCGTGCAAACTCTTCTACGATGGTAGATTTGCCGACACGTCTGGCACCTTCTATGAGCAGTGCAGTACTTCCGTTATCTTGTTCCTTCCACTCTTTGAGCTTCTGATATATTTTACGTTTGAAGATTCGTTCATTCATGACTATTGCAGGTTTTGAAGTGTTTCTACTGCAAAGGTACTGTTTTTCTTGCAATTAGCAACACTTCCATAAAACAAATGTCAGAATCCGCACTGTTCGAAATGTTAAAAGTGTCAGGATCCGCACTATTCAAAGTACCAAAAGCGTCAGAATCCGCACTGTACAATAATTTGAAATCGTCAACAGGTTGTTGGCGATTTGTGAACAGAGGAGCATGAACCTACTTGCACAAGAACTCTGCTATCTCCTTGAAAATTGTTCCTGCCATAACGCCTCCAGATGCTGGTTGCTCTTTGCGGTGTACCGAGACGATAACCGTATATATTGGGTCCTTCGCAGGGAAGTATCCGCAGAAATCTGCCGTCAGCGTATGGTCATTGTTTTGTATTGTGCCGCACATTCCTACCACGTCAACCTTGCCCGACACAGCTCGTTTCCCCAATCCTCTCAAAATCGTTTGTTCCAACATCTTCTGAATGGCGGCGATGCTGGCAGACGATGCTATTTGCGGATTGATTACCTGTGGACCTTCGTCAATAGGACGCAAAGGCTCATAGACCAATGGAGTTACCATCTTACCATTGTTGGCAATGGCATTGTAGAAAGCGAGCAGCTGAACGGGGGATGACTCTTCTCGTCCCAAAGCATAATCATACCAAGGCAACTCATTGGCTTCCCACGAACAAGAGTCTATCTTAATACCCTCTACCTCCGCAGGTTGCCCGAACGACATATCCTTCACGTCCTCGACAAAATGGCTCTTGTCTGCGAAAGCCTTATCTACAACTTTTACCGTACCCACGTTAGAACCCAAAGCAAGAGCCTGCCGCAAAGTCAACTCTCCATATCCTCCTCTTCTCCAGTTATGGTCATAGACGGTATCTTTCCCACAGACGTATACTCCATCCCCAGTATCCACTTTCGTGTCAGACTTCACCTTGCCGGTATTCAGTGCCGCCAATATCGAGACAGTCCTCATTAAGGCGGAACTACGTCCCACTCCCGCCAAAGAGTCAGCCCTCACATAGCAGCTGTCGCCCCTGCTCTCCAGTCCTACCATTGCCCGAATCCTACCGGATTTCGTTTCCATCACAATAGCGACACCGTCCATGGCACCATACTCTGGCAAACGATGCTGCAGTATCGTCTCCACACTGTCCTGCATCTC
>CAVKNU010000284.1:0-2786 GCA_963657465.1 Lachnospiraceae bacterium | reverse complement strand
AATCAATCCACTCTTTCCGCCCGACCTTCTTTCTAATATAGCAGTAGGCAAAACCGTCATTGGTCACTTCAATCTTCTTATACTGACAATCCACAAGCATCCTGCCATCTTTATCCTTGATGCCAACCAATCCCTTTTCATTCTCCACAATGCTGAATCCATAGGACTCCATAATCATCCGCTGTTGCCGCTCATGGTTGATGATTTTCATCATCTCCTCATCACCATCCATCACAGCGTCCATCCTGCAATTATGCTCATTGACGTGCAAGTAAGCCTCTTGCAGCATAGCCTCCAAAGAAGCCTTTCCCTCAAACATACTCTGCCAATCCCTATCCACCGAAGGCAATCCGAACCGCTTGTACAATCCCACATTATCAAGAATCACACAGTATTCCTTCCCCTCAGCCACTCGCAATCCACGTCCCACCATCTGCATGTACTTAGCCAACGACAACGTAGGTCTCGCCAACTGAATAAACTCGACATCAGGACAATCAAATCCTTCTGAGAACAAGTCCACACTGACAAGCACCTCAATATCATCATCCGTGGATTTTAGGGAAGAGGAGAGAGAGGAGGATTTGAACCTTTCAATAAGCTCCTTGCGTTCAGCAAGCGGAGTCTTACTCGAAATCGCCACAGCCTTGATGCCATTCTCTCGATAGAACTCAGCAATATGCTCGGCATGTTGTATGCTGATGGCATAGACAATGCCCTTCTTCCTTGGCACATACTCCTTAATCGTAAGACAAAGCCTTTCGAGCGAAGGTTTCACATCCATCACCTCATTCAGTTCCTTCTGCTGATAGTCACCATCAGCCCCTCGTTTCTTCAGCGAGTCAATCAACAGTTGGTCAGCACTGTCAGGTTTGATGGAGTAGTAATCATACAGGCTCAACCGCCCTTCGGCAATAAACCGCTCCATGTTCCAAGAGCACAGCAGCGTATCAAACAAATCGGTAAATCCCTTACCATTCATTCGATATGGCGTAGCCGTCAGTCCTAATTTCTTCGCCTTCGGATAAGCATTCATCACCTCGGCGTAAGTCTCTGCCAACGCATGATGCGCCTCGTCAATCACTATCAGTCCCGGTTTTTCCTTCAACTCACGATAATGACGAGAAAGCCATTGTATCGACATCACTTTGATGGATGTCGATTTTAGGGAAGGAAAGAACCTTTCCAACGTGTCCTTGATTTGCGAAACAAGTTCACGGCGATGGGCAACAACCCAAACTTCCTTTTCCAAGAACAGACCAACGATGGCAGCAAGCAGATACGTCTTTCCTGTGCCAGTCGGCATTTGCACCATCACGGCATCATGATGCTTGAATGCCTCTTGCAATCGCTTCACCATATCCTCTTGGTAATCAAAAAGCTGAATGTCTTTCATCATTTCAGGTTGATAGTCTGTGTTTTTCCTGTAATGTTGGTAACAACGGCCTTACCATTATCAAGAATCTCAACTTTCTCATATTTGGCTTCAACAATTATCTTACCTTTCAAAGTCATGACGCCCCAATGTCTGGGCATCTGCTCAAATGCACAATAGGCACCAACAGGCTGTTCAATACGGTTATAGAGTGGAGGCACCACGACTTTTCCATCTATCTTCACGCCCCATTTCTTTCCTGCTTGATACAATTCCACATCACCAGCATTCGACCTTTCGTGCAATTGCTGCAAGTCTTGTCCTTCTTGTTTTTTCCTGCGCAGGATTTCTCTATCATAGAACTGTTTGCCGAGTCGGGGCATCACGACAGCCATGTCTTCCTTTTCACTCTTGGGATGGTTACACCCTATATAGGTCTTCTTCAAACTTGAATCCACCAGATAATAGTCCTCTTTGCTGTCCATGACCACAATGCCGTCACCATATAGATTCGCACACATCCAATATACATGCTCGTGGTCATCACGCAGAAAACACACTTCCTTGCTTTCTGCCCAATCCATGCGCATAAAACCATCATCACCCTCATAGTAGTACCATACCTGGCAGCCACTACCTACAGAATGGTTATTTTTGTATATAAAATAATAACCACAGTTCAAAAGGTCATATTTGGAAGGACAATACAACCAAGAGAATTCTTCATAAGTACGAGAATAGTAAATATCACCACATTTGATAAATTCCCAACCGTTCAACGTTACCACCTTCGGAACGTCAACAACATTCGGTCCGTCATCAATAATGGTTCTTGACAATAGGTCGATATAGCATACTTCCTTTCTTCTGGGTCTATAGAACAGGATATTGCCTTTCATCAGTTTCATGTCATGGTAGTTGTCAGGCTCCATAACCTGCTCACCTTGCCTGTTCACCACCGTCATTTTTCCATCATTCAGTTTGACAATGGCAAAATCATCGTTGCTATCCACAAACTCCCGATATTGCAACGATTGCATCAATTCCTCATGGCTCATCACCATCTCCATTTCAGAGTCTTGCCCAGCAATCTTTGTGTCTTGCTTTTCGTTCATCAAGAAGAACTCCCTTTCCTTCGAAGTCTCCTTTTTCCTGCTGTATTTCAATCTCCCTTCAAATGTAGCCTTCCAATCCCATACTTGCGAAGGCAATCCGAACACCCGATATAGTCCCACGTTGTCAATGATGACACAGTTCTTCTTGCCCTTGGCAACACGCAATCCTCGTCCCACCATCTGCAAGTACTTGGCAAGCGACAGCGTAGGTCGAGCCAACTGCACAAACTCCACATCTGGACAGTCAAAACCTTCCGAAAAGATGTCCACATTGACAAGAACCTGGATTTCGCCTC
>CAVKNU010000283.1:0-2792 GCA_963657465.1 Lachnospiraceae bacterium | reverse complement strand
GTATTGCGAGAATTTACGGACATTTATCCCAAAATGACAAGCACGCATGACAGCAGCCTGTTTGACGATTCGTTTGCCCTTGATTTTATCAATCATGGTGCTCAAATCATCCATTGCGCCTCGTATCTGTATATCGGCTATATCAGCGAAGCTACCAACTTTGCCGAGAGTCAAGGCGGTGGCGGTGGTGATAATAAGGATTGGGGACGTGATAAGGATGAAGATGACCGTGAATGGATAAGGCGTTGCTTGCATCAGGCTACAAGAATGATGAAGCCGAAGAAAGGTAAAGGGCTAAGCCGATGAATGCAAAAAAATAAGGATGGGGGCATCATATCCTCCATCCTTTATAGTCTCCTTAATAGTAGGAAATCTTTCGTCTTTGAATACCATGATTAGTTTTGGTATTCTTTACCATAGCTGGTTCTGCATCAGCACCATCTTCTGTTTCTGCAGTTTCCGCTTCCTGCTCTATAGTACTTACTGTTTTATAGGAGCGAGATATCCAATTCCCGTATTTGTCGTATTCCCAATCGCTGTAATCCGTTTGCTCATCTTTGTTATATCCAACATCGTATGCAGTGCATACAGACGAAAATGCAACACCTTCATCATTATAGGTGAATTTATAGCTATCATACCCAGTAATGACATCCTGGTAGGTATATGAAACAAGATTGCCATGAATATCATATTCCAATTTAACTTTTGCCTCCCCACATGGACCAATAGAAGCAATGCGGTTTGCAGTGCCACGCTCAATTTTCCCTGTGAAATCTCCGAAATGTACGATGCCATCTTCTGTCTCGCTATAACTTATCTTGAACTCGCCAACACGTACAATGCGTCCTTGCTCGTCAAATTCCAGAGTTTCGAGTCCTTTCCCTGAAACCTTACGCACAGGACCTTTTAGCCCGAAAGACAACAAATCTGGAGTCTCGGAAACAGTAGTCTCTTCCTCTTCTGTATTTTCTGTAGGTATCTCAGAAACGTCTCCCACAGAATCAACTATCTCGGTAGAATCATCTTGATGTCGCATCTCATTTTTATTGCTTGCAAATAGCATAAATCCGACAACTGCAACAATGGTAATGATTATCATAATGATGATAACTTTATAACCTCCTCCGCTATTGTTGCCATCAGAATTTTCATATTGCAGAGCTTTGCCTTCATCGCTGTTAGCAATCACATTGCGTGCTTGCTCCTCAGTGATAATCTCATAAGAACTATCCGTCCCCTCAGTGTCAACATCATATTTCCTTGCATACTCCTCCGTGACACTCATCACTATTTTATAACTCAAAGAGTCATATATGTTGTTTTCCTTTTCCATGTCTTTGTCTTTTTATCTTCTAAAATCAAATTGCAGACTCACATATCTTAGCCACGATATAGTAAAACACGAATGCTAATCCTCCCATAAGTGGAATAAGTATGAAACGATATTTACGATCTACAAGAGATGTAGACCACCTGAAAGGCAAGGCAACGCTTGCTATTAGCAGTAGTCCGAGAACCCATGGCATGATACCTTGCAAAAGAGCGAATCCACCCATTACGATATAATAAAGCAAGGCTCCATAAAGCATTGGGGCAATTAAAAAATGTCCGATAAGTGGCCAAAGCAAGCCTCCCTCTATCTCGGTCATCATGTCTCTATCTCGTTTTCTGTGCTTATTTCCATATTCGTCCTTCCATTTTATGATAGTGATGAAAGAGAAATGCGTCCAGTTGAAGAACTGAAGGAAGAAACCGACCACACAAAGGAAGCCGTATAATTGAGGGCTTTTGAAGCAATTCCATTCTATACTTGTGCTCATGTCAATATGTGCCATTTGCCATGCAGCATAACAACTACAGCAAAATACAGCCATTGATATTGCCCAATTTAGAATTTCCACAGTACGTGTCTGTGCAGAATCTGTTTTGTACTGAGCACCTTCTCCATAGGCAAGAAGATTGGTAGTCGCAAATTCTATTTGGTTTCTTCCATCGTCTTGCCATCCCATAAGGGTATTCACTGGAAGGGCGCAGCCCTCTTTTCGCTTCTGGTAGGCAAAAAGGGTTACTATTGCTCCAACCCCATTGGCACAAAGCAACATTCCAATAACGAAATTCGCAATATCATCATTCGTGACTCTATCACCCTGCAAGAGTGCTGGTCCACAGAAACTGGCAAGAAACATCACGACAAGTCCGACCACGCTATACTTTACCCAAAGCAAGTTGGCAAGAAGTACAATTGCACAAACACCAGCTACCATCGCTTGTGCAATGTGTGGCTCGTCATCCACTTTATACATTGCTACAGCAACCGAAATGTTATACAGCAATCCTAAAACAAGGAAAAATGTAGCCCATTTACTGCGTCCTTTCGCTTCGAGGTTTATGCTTTCGTCTTCGAGCATAGGATAACGTGAGGTGAGCTTTTGGATGTTCTCCGTGGCTTCCTCGCATCCCAGTCCTATTGCATATTTGAAAAGGTGGTAGGCTTTTGGTATATTCTTCACCACGCCATTTCCTGAAAAACTCATTTTGCCAAGAATATTATAGACATAGCCTTTCCAACCCTCGACATCATCAGTTTCGTCATCTGTTACCTTTTTGGCATACAATGCCGACTCAGCATAGTTTACACGTGTTCCTATCCCCTCATAATAGATGGAGGAGAGCAATGCTGCCGCAGGTTCATAATTGTCATTGTCTGCTGCATCTTTGAGTAGGTCTATACATTCTTCGTGATTTGCAGCAACAGGTCCAATACCTGTCATATACATTCCTGCAAGTGT
>CAVKNU010000282.1:0-2800 GCA_963657465.1 Lachnospiraceae bacterium | reverse complement strand
TGATTCGTCGCAGAGCCAATTTGTCGGCATTGCGCCATTATCATAATCAGGCTCGATTGGAACGGCTCATGGAAGAAAATGTTCAGGAGGTTGGTCATAAAAAACAAATAGCCCTTTCTCACCAACCAAGTGAAGAGTTACAAGAAGAAAATGCGATATCTGGTGTGGATAAGGTATTTGTCAAGAATATGATGGATTTGATAGAGCAACATATCAGCGATTCAGAATATGGACAGGAACAACTTGCCCAAGATTTACTTTTGTCTCGTTCCACTTTGTATCGCAAGATAAAAGCTGTATCGGGAATGTCGCCTTTGGATTTCATGCGCAATGTGAAGATGAAGAAAGCTTGTACGATGCTAAGTCAGCATGAAATGTCTATTTCTGAAATAGCTTATTCATTAGGGTTTACAAATCCGAAATATTTCACGAAATGTTTTAAGGAAGAAATGGGGCAGACACCATCCGAATATCAAAAACAGAACTAGTTGGAGGGATAAAAATGTGTCAATAGGGGTTCTTTTTGTGTCATTGGGCTATCTTTTGCCCTCGATGAGACAAAAAGAATCCCTATTTTGTTTATGTTTTTACTTACTTTGCCACCAGAAAATTTTAATGTTAAAACCTAGTTAAGTAAGAATATGAATCTAAAAAGAAAAGTTATTTCTATGATGTTCCTGGTGGGCATTAGCTGTTCTTTCTCCTCTGTGGCGTACGCTGCTGATTTGGCGAGAAAGGTTCTCTTTGATTCTTCTTGGAAGTTCTATCTTGGGGATGAACAGGCTGCTTCTAAGCCTGAGTTCAACGACTCCAAATGGCGTTCGGTGAATCTTCCTCATGATTGGAGTGTAGAACATCAAGTGGATAAGGATGCTCCTGCAGGCAATGATGGTGGATATTATCCTACAGGTATAGGATGGTATCGCAAGAGTTTTGTGGCTCCAAATTCTTTGAAAGGAGAAAAAGTGTATCTTTATTTCGAGGGTGTCTATATGAACTCTTCTGTCTATGTGAATGGCAAGTTGGTGGGTGGTCATCCTTATGGCTATACCTCTTTCTTCTGTGATGCGACAGAAGCCATTGTTCCTGGTAAGAGGAATGTGGTATCCGTGAGGGTCGATAATGCACAGCAGAAGAACTGTCGTTGGTATTCGGGGGCGGGTATCTATCGTCATGTATGGCTCATTCATACTCCCAAATTGCATATTGATAATTGGGGTGTAGCAGTTCATACTCCACAGGTTTCTACCTCACAAGCAACGGTCCAGGTGAAGACTGTCTTGAATAATGAGACGACACAGACTAAAAACATTAAGGTAGTGACTAAGGTTGCTGGTGCCAAAGATGTTGCTACTTCTGTGTCTGTTCCTGCAAATAGCAAACAAGAAGTAGTACAACTCTTGCAGGTGGCTCAACCAAAATTATGGGATATTCATGCTCCAAATCTTTATGAAGCACAGGTTTCCGTTTGGGATAATGGAAAGGCAATTGATACCTACACACAGACATTTGGTATCAGAACGATCAACTGCTCTACAAAGGGATTTTTCTTGAATGGTAAAAAGATTGACTTGAATGGAGGATGCTTACATCATGACAATGGCATCTTGGGTGCAGCGGCATTCGACAGAGCGGAGGCTAGAAAAGTGGAATTGATGAAGAAGGCAGGGTTCAATGCTGCTCGTACTTCTCATAACTTGCCATCCGAGGCTTTCTTGGAGGCTTGCGACCGTCAGGGATTGTTGGTTATAGATGAGTCCTTTGATGGTTGGCGTGAGGCTAAGAACACTCACGATTATTCCACGCTCTTCGATAAGTATTGGCAACAAGATGTGGAAGGGATGGTTCTTCGCGACTTAAATCATCCATCTATCATAGCATGGAGTATTGGTAATGAGGTCATCGAACGTAAAAAGCTTGAGGTCGTTACCACTGCTCATAAGTTGGCTAGTAAAATACGTGAGTATGACAATCGTCCTGTCACTTCTGCCTTGGCAGCATGGGATAGCGATTGGGACATCTATGACCCATTGGCTGCAGAACTGGATGTGACGGGCTATAACTATATGATTCACAAACATGAAGGTGATCACAAACGTGTGCCTAACCGTGTGATGTGGCAGACGGAGTCTTATCCAAAAGATACTTATAGTAATTGGTCAAAGGTGCATGACTACGATTATGTCATAGGTGATTTCGTTTGGACAAGTCTTGATTACTTGGGTGAGTCGGGCATAGGTCGTTGGTGGTATGATGGCGATGTTCCTGGTGAGCATTATGAGCGTCCTCTCTATCCATGGCATGCTGCTTATTGTGGTGACATAGATTTGACGGGTTGGAGAAAGCCAATCTCTCATTATCGTGACTTGTTATATAATGATACGGAGAAACTCTATCTTGCCGTGAAAGAACCTAATGGCTATAAGGGTACGATTCGCACAGGACTGTGGGCAGTATGGCCAACATGGGAAAGTTGGAACTGGCCAGGACATGAGGGCAAGGATATAGAGGTGGAAGTCTATTCTAGATATCCTTTGGTACGTCTTTATCTGGATGATACTTTGATTGGTGAAAAGGCTGCCAGCCGCGATACTGAGATGAAAGCGGTCTTTACATTGCCTTTCAAGGAAGGAACTCTGAAAGCGGAAGGTATTGAGAATGGCGAAGTAAAGGAAACAAAGACTTTAGCTTCTGCTTCTGAACCTGTTGCCATCCGTACGATTGTAGAAAATCGTGAGATGAAAGCCAATGGCGAGGACTTGTCTTTCGTTCAGGTGGAGGTCGTTGACAAGGATGGACG
>CAVKNU010000281.1:0-2801 GCA_963657465.1 Lachnospiraceae bacterium | reverse complement strand
GGACGAGGAGTAATCTTATCAATCATAGACCAAGGATAAGTTACCTTTGTCTCATCGTTGACATAATCAAGGAAGCCAGCCTCAACTACGCCGTCCTTGGTCCAACGCTCAGCGTATGCCTTGACACCAGCCTTCACATGGTCACCATTGTGAGAGCAGTTGTCGGTGGACTGGAGGGTGACAGGCAACTTACCTGCCTTATATCTTTCATAAAGGAGAGCGGTGAGCTTGCCCATGGCAAAGACAGCGTTGAGACCACGAGCGAGGTCAGCCTCATTAAATGTATAACCCTTCTCGGTGATGGTGAAAGTAACCATTTGGAGAGAAGGAGCCTGGAAAATCTCTACCAAACGAGCCCAATCATCCCCAAACTGCTTGTCTGCCTTGAGACTCTCGGTGATAGAGGCGATGACCTTCTTCTCGATGGTGCCGTTAGACTGGAGGCTGACGAGAAGAGAGAGATTGTTGTAAGGGCGATAAGCCTTGTCGATGATTTCGTAGTCGAAGCTTTCTGCCACGATGACACCACGGTCGTACTTGCCTGTGTTGAGTGCATCGTTGAGAACAGCAGCAGGGAAAGCACGGAAGATGTTTCCGGCGCCAAAATGTACCCAAGTAGGCTCATCGTGGGTCTTCTTGGCTACAGCTGCGATGTCATACTTAGGAAGCTGGTATCCCTTTGCTTCCCATTCAGCAGCATTAAATTTGCTAGATAGAATGTCGTTCAGTTTCATTTTCTATGATTTTTTGATATTGTTTTAATGTAAATTCTTCTATACTTTTATACGAAGCACATCGTCGATATTCTGATTGTGCGCAGCAAAAGTACGAATTTATTCCGATATTCCCTATCTTTAAGGCGATTATTTTTCTTTCTTGAACAAATACTAACGTATTTTGAACGAAAAACAAAAAGCGGAACGTATTTATGACGTAGCAACAAAGTAAATGTAACATACGGAAAACTGGTATTGCTTCCTTTCAAGCGTTAAATAAGCACAAGAAAATGTGCTTTTGTTTGGTATTGTGTTTTGAAAACAGTACTTTTGCAAAACATAATTATTTGCAAATATGAAGAAACTATTATATCTCGTGGCAGTCATCGTGGCTGCCACTACATCTATCTCGACAACTACCAGTTGCAAGTTTGCCCCAGACCAAGTGGATGGCGACACGGTAGCTGCCAGCGAGTTTTATCCTGAGGATACCTCTGCCGCACACGCCAAGAAGATGGCGAAGAAGGCAGCTGCACAAAAAGCCATCGTGGACAGCGTGGGCATGTATTATGTGGGAAGCGGTTCTACGAAGGACCAGATACAGTTGGTATCCTACCCTTCTCGCCGTGACACCTTATTATATAGTAAGACTCGCCATGTAAAGGTGAAGGGAAGTGCCGATATCGACCACGTGGTACATGTGGACTTCTATCTCTTGAATGGCAAGGACTCTCTGGTGAAATACGTGGAGGAGGTTGTTCCTGCTACGCAAAACAAGTAACTTTTTCAATCTAAAGATAACCGAGAATGGAAATCATCATTGGATTAATCATAGGTCTCGCCATCGGATTCTTCATCGGGAAACTACTCATGGGGAAAACGGCTGGCGAAGAGAAAGCAAAGCTAGATGCCAAGGTACAAGCACAAGAGGCAATCTTGATGAATGAGCGTGAGCATCATGCTGCAGAAATACAATCCCTCAAAGAAAGTCATGAGAAACAAGTGTCAGAACTGAAAGAGCAGATGTTGAACGAGCGCCAGTATGCCGCCAATCTTCGTGCTGAGAGCGACCAGCAATGGGCACAGAAGTTGGATGCCTTGAAGCAAGAGATGAAGCGAATGACCATCGAACAACAGAAAGCTGCCGCTGAACAACTTGCACAAAAGCAGTCTGCTTTGCAAGAGAACAACCGCCAGCAAATGGATGAGCTGCTGAAACCTATCAAGGAACAGTTCGCAGACTTCAAGAAGTCGGTGGAGGAAAGCAAGACGATGAACGAGGTGAACAAGAAAGAACTGCAAAGTTCCTTCGAGGCAACGATGAAGCTCTTCCAACAGGAACAGCAGCAAACCGTTTCCTCGCTCAAGGAACAAACCCTGAAGATAGGTTCTGATGCCGCCAACCTGACCAAAGCTTTGAAAGGCGACAGCAAGATGCAAGGAGACTGGGGCGAGATGGTATTGGAGACCATCCTCGAAAACAGTGGTCTTCGCAAGGATGAGGAATTCTTCATCCAGGAGAATACGAAGGATGAGAATGGCAAGAACTTCCGCCCGGATGTCATTGTCAGATTCCCAGAGGGCAGAAGTGTGGTCATCGACTCTAAGGTTTCACTCACGGCCTATACCGATGCCATCGCAGCTGACAATGATACAGACCGTGAACGTCTCTTAAAGGCTCATGCCCTAAGCGTTCGCAAGCATATCGACGAACTAGCAGAGAAGGATTACAGCAAGTTGGTGGATGATGCCATCGGCTTTGTCTTGATGTTCATCCCAAACGAGACGAGCTATATTGCAGCGATGAAGCAGCAACCAGACCTCAGCCGTTATGCGTATCAGAAGAAGGTCATCATCATCTCCCCAAGCAATCTCCTCATGGCATTGCAGCTTGCCTATAACCTCTGGCAATATGACCGTCAGAACAAGAACGTGGAGAAGATAGTAAAGACTGCCGCCGACCTCTATGACAAGGTAGCCGTCTTCGAAGATACTTTCTCTGGCATCGGTGACCTCATCACTCGCCTGTCCAGCACCTTCGACAAGGCTAAGAAACAACTCTATGATGGCACTGGCAATGTGATG
>CAVKNU010000280.1:0-2841 GCA_963657465.1 Lachnospiraceae bacterium | reverse complement strand
CTTACTCTATATCATAGCTATAGACAACGGCAAGGGATGGCTGACCCATTTGCTACACAACAAATATCTACTGTGGTTAGGCAGCATCAGTCTTGAAATATATCTCTGTCATAGCCTCAGCAATCGCATCATCCAGAGCATTTTCCTCAGAATATACGGAGAAGACATCCCGTATCTTGGTTTACAGTTCTTATTCTCCCTGTTCCTCACCCTCCTTATGGCATGGGCAGCCAAGAAATATATCGTAATGCCAGCTTCCAAAAAGCTAATGAACTTATAGGTATAATTCTTCCATAGTAAGAGCTTGATTCTTGCATTTACCAACCATACAAACCAGAATAATTTGTGGAAGTCATGATAAAGTTGTAAATTTGCACAAAATATATCTTAAAAGGACAGCATCATGAAATATCCTATAGGAATACAGAACTTCGAGAAAATCATAGGGGGAGGGTATGTGTATCTTGACAAGACCGGCCTCGTTTATGATTTAACACATAGTGGTAACATTTACTTTCTGTGCCGTCCCCGGCGATTCGGAAAGTCCTTGCTCGTGTCTACATTGAAATGTTATTTCGAAGGACGTAAAGAGTTGTTCAAGGGACTTGCCATTGATGAGTTGGAGACGGAGTGGAATCAGTATCCTGTGTTCCATATAGATTTCAATGCTAAGAATTTCACAAAGGTTGGGGAATTGGAGGAAACCCTGATGAGCTTTGTAGAAAGGCATGAGGCTATATACGGGAAGGATGCTTTTGCCAAGACAATGGGAGACCGTTTTGCAGCTGTCCTAAAGGCAGCCCATGAGAAGACTGGGCTTCGTGCCGTGGTCTTGATTGACGAGTATGATAAGCCTTTGCTGGATGTGTTGGACCAAGAGCTTTTCGTCAACATTGACGGACAACAACGCAAGTTGGAGGATTGGAACCGTGAGGTACTGAAAGGATTCTACAGCGTCTTCAAAGCTGCTGATGCCGACTTGCAGTTTGTACTGCTTACGGGTGTCACCAAATTCTCGCAAGTGAGCGTATTTAGTGGCTTCAACCAGCCGGACGACATCAGTATGGACGATCGCTACGAGGCTCTTTGCGGCATCACGGAGGAGGAACTCTATGCAACCTTCGAAGAACCTATCAAGGCGATGGCTACAAGATACAAGGTCTCTGAGGACGAAATGAAATACAAACTCAAGCGTAAGTTTGACGGTTATCATTTCAGCCCTAATATGCTTGACATCTACAATCCATTCAGTATCTTGAACTCTATGAGCAAAAAGATATTGTCGGACTATTGGTTTGCTACGGGCACGCCATCTTATTTGGTTCGCTTGCTGTCCCATTGCAATGAAAATATCAACGAACTGATTGGGATTTATCATCCAAGAAGTAGTTTCGTGGACTATCGCGCCGATGTCGAGGCACCTTTGCCAATGATTTATCAGAGTGGCTATCTCACCATTAAGGATTGGGATATGGATACGGACTCTTATCTCTTGGATTTCCCGAATGATGAAGTGAGACATGGTTTCTTGGCTTTGTTGGCGACAAATTATCTGACCCCAGCAGAATCTGCTGATGCTTGTGTCTTGCAGATCGTTAAAGTAATGAAAACAGGCGACTGCTCTCAACTGGAGAAACTTCTTACGTCCTTCTTCGCCAGCATACCGTACAGTCAGCGCCGTAAGGATGACGAGCGGGAGAAGGAACGATATTTCCAATACACATTCTATCTTATCCTGCGCATGATAAGCTGTTTTACGGTCTATATCGAAAAGGAGCAGAGCCAAGGAAGGGTGGATTGCATCGTGGAAACTCCGAAGTTTGTCTATATCTTCGAATTCAAGCGTGACGGTTCGGCACTTGATGCCCTTGAGCAAATAAAAGAAATGGGCTATGCAAAGGAATATGCCACAGACCCCAGAACCATCTACCAGATAGGTTGTAATTTCTCGTCAAAGACGGGGACAATTGACGGATGGGAAATAAAAAGGTAACTGAGTTTTATATTCGCCCTATATATGCCAACATTCGAGAAACTAACAGGGACAATACATATTAACTTTGCACAAAATAAAGACTATGACAAGAACTATCATTTTAGTATTAACTTTTCTTGTGATAAGCATTCGTTCTTATGCACAATTTACCATTAATGGAAAAGCTATCATCTATGATAATTTTTCCAATACATATCTTGTAACCATTTCTGAAGATAGTTTTGGTAAAGACTATCAAGCTCAAATTACCATAAACGAAGATTCGAACTGGAAAGACTTATGTATCAATGGTCAAGAAATAGATACAAACTATACTTTCGAAGAAGTTACAGCCAATAAAAGCTACGATATAAAGGCAACTAAAGACAACGAAAAGATAGAAGGCCAACTTACATTTACCTTTCTCCCAGTCCTAGTATTACAAGGAGAATTCGGATACGATTATGCACAAGGAGACCTCCAGCTCTATACCCCTACAGAGACAACTCCAATCGCAACACCCATCAAAGCTAAATGGAGAGGAGGAAGTACTAATTCAGAAGATAGACATAAAAGAAATTACAAGATTAAGACACTTAATGCAAAAGGTAAGAGCCAAGACATCTCATTCTTGGGAATGAGAGAAGACAACAACTGGATACTAGATGCTGGACAAATAGACCTGTTCCGCCTCAGAAATCGTATTGCCACCGAACTTTGGAATGATTTTGCCACCAAACCATACTATGCTGACAAAGAACCAAAAGCAAAAAGTGGAGTGGAAGGAAAAGTTGTTGAGGTAATTCTCAACAACGAATACCGTGGTATCTACTCTTTGACAGAAGCAATGGATAGAAAAGAATTGA
>CAVKNU010000279.1:0-2849 GCA_963657465.1 Lachnospiraceae bacterium | reverse complement strand
GTGTAAGCAAAAGACATTTCCATATTCATATAGAACTTTAATGAAGTATTGCGAAGAAGCAAAAAATCAATATGGGAAAAAATATAAAGAGAATCATTTGCTGCAAAAGCAAGTAAGCGATTACTATACACATCACAATAAAGTGATACGGGAACAGTTCAAAGAGCGTCAGTCTTTATTATATAAAGGTGCCAAGCGTATTCTTGTGAATTACTGTGGAGACGAGAAACTGGCTGAAATCTGGCTGCAAAGAGCCACGATTCCTTCTGACGATTGGGACAAGACCCTTTTTGACGATGTTACCAAGCAAAAGAGAGCCAAGCAGATTATGCGAAAACTTGTTTCCTTCTCGAATGAATATAACCATCTTGTTGAAAGGGAAAAGAAAGAGTTGAAGAAAAAATCCGCCGAAAAGAAACGGCTTATAGAAGCTCTTACCAAAGCAACAATTGGCAAGGGATATGACAATATCCGTAACCAACTGGGAAATGAAGATTGCCCAGGTACCGTTATGGCCATATTACGGGATATTCGTTTCGGAAAAGAAGACAGAAACAGATTTCTTCCAAGTCGGGTCGAATTTGTTTTTGCTTTGACAGCTGTATGCACTGAAATCAGCATCAATCTGGTACATAACAGTAAATGGAGTAATTATGCCCGTCTTATGGAGATACTAAACTCCGATTCGACAAATGTGAGCAAGCAGCGTTGGCAAGAAGAAATTGCTGCAAACAACAATAAAATTGTTGAACGAAAAATCATCACGGGAAACATACTTGGCGCTTATGTACATCCTGCCATAGCAAAACTTAGGCCTCGTTTCATCACATTCTCGTTGAAGACTAATGCTGAGGGGGAAAGCAAGACCCAAACAGGATTACTCCTTCCGATGGATGAATCAAAAATCAGAGAGGCTATAAGGTCCGTATCGATTCCTTTGAATGAAGGTGTCAAATATGCCACCAATACGAATACCAGCTATACGATAGCGGGGTTGAACGTAAAGTTCTCTCTGCTGCCTTATAGGGTATCTGATTCTGAAATCAATTTTGTCATCAGTGTGTTTGATACAGACTCGAAGGAATTTGAAAGCGACAAAACTCTTGATGGAATACGTTCGTATTTTGGGGGCAGTGCCATAACATCAGTCTATGATAAAGCAGAAAAAGGAACGAAAAAACTTAAGAATCTGATGCACTATCAAACAGAGCCTATGAGTTTCGAATCAGAATCGTTCCAAACAATAATTCAGGTCTTGTCACAGATGGATGCCGTAATAATTGTACCTCGAGACCAAATTACTTATGGTGATGTGAAAGAATTCATTTCCCGTTCGGAACGAGACAGTGACGCCCCCTGGGAAGTCTTGGATTGGAAGAATGCGGATGAGATTCCTATGCCTCCTATCAAAGAAAAGCTTCTGTTGAGAATATCAGCTCCGCTTATACAGAAAAACCAAAAGGGAAATCCTGTATTCAAACATTCGGAACATTACAATCTTTCCAAGGACACAATGTCACTTGAAGGACTGTCACTTAGCTCACGCAGTACGATGGATGCTCTCCGTCGCAACTACATGAATTGGAAAGGCTATTATTCCCGTAGTGTTTGCCAAATGGACAATTTACAGAAGAACCAACCTTCTATGGCTGAAATAAGAGAAATATGCAATGAACTGAGAATTGTGATTGAGAATAAGGAAAAGACCGCTCTCGTGAAGTTAAGCAAAGAGGTTCGATGTTTGCTTCAAACAATACTTGATAGCGAATATCTGGAACCAAATGGCTTGTATGTTACGAGATTTGAGGAAGAGATGCTTTTCTTGTCTCCCGAAAAAACAACGGCTCAGGCTTTTATTGACGAGATGCCCTATTCGCCAAGGTTGGATGGGATAAGAAAATGTATTCAAGACTATATTGATGATAAAACGGATATTATAAATTCTCCAGATAGGTGGTAATATGAGTTATATAGGTATTCGAGGAGCTGGAAGACTCGATATGAGCGACTCTTCCATGAGTCTTGTCATAAGGCAGAAACAAGCTGTTGATATGTTACGCAAGGGTGCTGATATGCACTCTATCAAACAAGAAACAGGATGGGAAACTGGCATTGACGGCAAATGGCGGTACGAGATTGCCGATCCCTTTCATACTACTGAAAAAATAGAGGACTATATAAAAAGGCATTTCGGAGAACCGATCAATATACGATACTGCATGAATGATACAACTTTGCTCATTGCATATCCTGCATTTGAGAGATTGAGATTGTTCGCAATATATACACCGACAAAAAGGTTTGCCGGATATTTTGATCCAAGAAGATATGCTATGATGGTTTGCATGGGCACGGCCAATTCACCTTTCGAGTTTCAAACAGAAGGCGTGCTATTGCATGAAGTTCAGCATCTCATCCAAGAGGAGGAGGATTTCGCTCGTGGCGGTGACGTCTCTATAGGCCGACTTCGTTATATGAGAATGGCTGGCGAAGTTGAAGCAAGGAATATATGTCTAAGACATGAACTAAGTCCTGGGCAACGCAAGCAAATGCTACGTTCTGACACTCAAGATGTGCCGGATTATTCACAAATTATAGTTTTTAAATAAGAATGCATCTTTTATCGAGACAAAAGGCAATAAAATCAAAGATATGCCGTTTATTTACATAGGAGATAGTTAACTTTACTCACCAAAAGGATTACGATATGCCGGCAAACCAATTCGGACGATATGTGTGGCTCATTGATACGCTCCGCCACTATGGACATCTTTCCTACAAGGAGATTAGCGACAAGTGGCAACAGAGCGGACTGAGTTACGGAGACGGTGACGAACTGCCTCTGCGCA
>CAVKNU010000278.1:0-2873 GCA_963657465.1 Lachnospiraceae bacterium | reverse complement strand
CCATTTTTTATCTATTCTCATTGTCTCTATTCCAATTCTCATTTCCTTATCAAAATTCTATTGTCGATTTTGGAAAAGAATAAATACTTGAAAATCAAGCATATCGCTTTTTTCTTACATTTCTCAGTTCCATTTCTCTATTCTATATCAGATTTCTATTGTCGATTTTGGAATAGAGAACAATCTTCTACTAACTGATACTTCGTCCAACGATTTTCACCTATTTTTCTTACATATCCTTTTTCCATAAGATTGTAAAGTTGAGCCCATATTTTTTTTGTAGGAATCTCCTTTCCAATCCTCTCATGAATATCATTTAACGATGCACATTTGTAAATCTTCAAATCCTCGATAATCAATTCCCTGATACGATAATCCTCTATTCTTTTCAAGGAAGTAGTGCCTTTGTAAGCACTTCCCTTCAAAATATCTTCATTTACACGATATTCCTTAGAGCGATTCTGTCCAACGGCTACAACGATGCCATCATCTACCAACTTGTCTAGCCAAGGTGTCAACGTCTCTCTGTCTTTGAGATTGAGAAGCTTGATGAGCGTAGAGGCTGAAATACTCTCATTCTGTGCTATCAACCCAAGACAGATGATTTGCTTTTGCTTCAAATCTACTACCTGCAAAGCTCGTCCTATCACCTTGATAGCTTCCTTGCTGATAATTCGGCGTTCTACTATTGCTGTAACCGAGTCGTTTCCCTCTATCACTTTTGGCACCTGCTTACCGTTCGACAACTGTATCTCATACATCTTGTCATAGCCAGAGCCTTCACGCTCCATCAACTTCAAGGCATAACACAAATTGGCAAAGTGCTCATTACGCTTTACTGTCTTATGAAGGATATTCTCAGGAGTCACCCCTAATGGCAATAATCCTGGGTTGACCACTTCTATCTTATTCGGGTGGATATTAATAAATATATCACCACTCACTGTATAAGGTCTATGTACCAACGAGTTACATACCAACTCCCTAACGACTTCCTTATCATAGGCAGGGACTTCCTTTCTGAACAAGCCATCGCTTATCTCATTGGTCTCCTGCCAATCAGGAATATTCTTCCAAACTTCCTCTATGATTTCGTATGGATTCTTTGTGAAATCATCCCAAAGGTATTTCTTCACCTTTTCACCATATTCATCATACTTGATACATTGCAAAACAGGAGAGTTGGCTATTCTTCCACGTTGCGACTGAGTGCCTAGGAATAGCACTCCCAGATACGTCATCTTATTGCTTTCTTCCTCTGTCAAGAAGAAATAATCCAACAACTCCTTGATGTCCTTTTGCTTTACGAAATCGGAAACACGCTCCGACTCGTGCAGCAAAGTTATTACTTTGTTGAGTTTCTCAGGGTCAGCATCTTTCCAACTCCATTTGCTTGGCTCATCTTCCCAGCGGTAATATCCCTTTTCCGCAGAAATGCGATTGATGTCACTGCCGATTACAGGAACGCTATTGTCGCTTACTCGAATAAAGAACTTACCAGAAGTTGTAGAAGCAGCCGAGTTTCCTCGGGCTATATGCAATCTGAGATATTGTCCACCATTGTTATGTGTCACGATTTCTCCATAGACACTAACATTTGATGTCTTGCCATTTATCTTGTTTTGTAAAGTAACGACCAATGACTCAGGTATTCTTTGTTCAGAATCTGGCTCCTCTGCATCATCCTCTATACCATAGTCTATAACACCACCTTGGGCATTGCTAAATGCCACACAGTCTTTGGCAACCTCATTCCAGTCTGCCGTTTTGCCTGTTATCTCCTTAAGAGATTTTTTGTCGTATAGTGAATTTTCTTTCATCGTTTCCTTTTTTATTTAATACGTTTGAAGCCTCATCTGTTACCAGTCGGCATGAAGATATTTCTTGAGCTGGCCGCTGTTGAGCACATCGTAGCTCAGCAAGCCGGCTTTCTGCAGAGGGGCGATGTTCTTGCCCACGCCGTCGTCGAGCTTCGGGTCGTAGCCGCTTGCCAGGAGCTGGTCTATCTTGTCGGCAAACTGGTGGAGCTCTTGCTGCTGCTCCTTGATTTCGGCTGCCTCTATCTTGCCTGTCGCCGACGTTGGGTCGAGGGCGGCAAGGCGGTCGTTGAGACTGCTCTCACGGTTGGCGAGATACACGCTCTTGATGCGGAAGAGGGTATCACGGCTCCAGGTATAGATGCTCACATAGAGGTCGATGGCTGAATGGCCGCTTGCCGGGTCGCCACTGGTGAGGTGCCAGATGAATGGGGTCTTTGGCAGATACATGAAGAGGTTGAGGTGGTCGCTGAGCTGCTGGAAGAACTTTTCGTAGAGATACTTTCTCAGGCTCTTGCCGCTGCCCTGGTTCATGCAGAGCATCTGCTCTATCTGCGAGATTTGTGCTCCGCTATAGCCTCGGTCAGCCAACTCTTGCTCGATGCGCACATCCAATGGTTCCTCGCCCATTCGTTCGCAGAGTGGGATGACGCCATCGTCGTCTTTTGCCAAGACGGTACGGATGACGTCGGTTACCAACTCGAAGGCAAGGCTCTGGGTGCGCTGTGGTGGGAGTACACCAGCTTGGCGGAACTGATACCACACCTCGATAGGGTTCATGCGATGGTTGTCGCTGCTGCAAAACTCTTCCCAACCATAGTTGTTCTGATAGAGCTTGTCGAAGTCGGAGATTTGTGGCTGCTCATTGTCGATGGTGAGGTGCGACAAATGCTCCCAAACCTCTGGAGAGGCAGGGAACTCCGTGTTCTCATCCTTCAGCCATGCCTTGTAAGCATCCAAGGCTGCTTGCGATACGCTGAGGTCGCCCACAGGGATGCCTTCCTTGTCCAATACCATCTGGCGGTCGTGCTCACTTAGCTCATAGACATCAAAGAC
>CAVKNU010000277.1:0-2873 GCA_963657465.1 Lachnospiraceae bacterium | reverse complement strand
CAGATTCGAGGGCGAAAGATGGCGTGTGCCAAGTTGCCTCGTTGGGCGAGCATCGAGGGAATCATCTATCCTCCTCATATTTCCATGGAGCAGTGCTCTTCGGAGGTAACGGCGCTCTACAAGGCGGAATTGGCAGAAAGATTACTAAATCTGCAAAAATCCAAAATTTGCGAATTTACGACCAAGGACACAGTAGCACCCAAATTCGCCAAAAATGGAGGTACTTGTGAAAACCAAGGAAAAGTTGAGTTTGCTGACTTGACAGGAGGCTTCGGAGTCGATTTCTCTTATATTGCCGAGCGATTGGGCGTGAAGTCGATGTATGTGGAGCGACAGACGCATCTCTGCGAGACGGCAAGGGAGAATTTCTTGCGATTGGGATTGACGAATGCAGAAGTGATGAATGGGGATGGAGTAGAGGTCTTGCATTCTTTGGAGCATCTTGGCCTTATTTTCATCGACCCTGCTCGCCGAGACGATGCAGGCAATAAGGTGGTGTCTCTGCAAGATTGCACCCCTGACGTAACCCTTCTGCAAGACGAGATGCTGTCGAAAGCCGACTTTGTCATCATCAAACTCTCCCCGATGCTCGACTGGCACCGTGCTGTGAGCGAACTGAAGCACGTGAGAGAGGTTCATATCGTCTCTACGGGGAATGAGTGCAAGGAACTCTTGCTCGTGCTCTCAGCAAGAGGAGAGACAGCTACAGAGGCTTTCGAAAGAATGAAGGAAGAAGAGGCTGGAGAGGAAGATGCTGAAGCATTGCAGGTATATTGCATCAACGACCATCAGCATTTTGTGTTCGAAGCACCCCATGAGGCTCACGTCAGCATAGTGCAGCAAGAGGAACTAGTCACTTTAAAGGATAGTATTGAGGATAGATTAAAGTGCAGCCTAAAGGACGGTCAACGGAATCACCTCATGAACTTACCCTACGGTTATCTTTACGAGCCAAATGCCTCTTTGATGAAGGCTGGATGCTTTGGTGCTATTTCCGAGCGTTATGGGGTAAAAATGTTGGCGCAGAATTCGCATCTCTTTGCGAGTGAAGAGAGTGTGGAAGGTTTCCCAGGTCGTTCCTTCCGTATCAAGGCGGTTTCATCCTTTAATAAGAAGGAGCTGAAGCGACAGTTGGCTGGTATTACCAAGGCGAATATCGCCACTCGCAATTTTCCGCTCTCCGTGGCAGAATTGAGAAAGCGCCTTAAGCTGAAGGATGGGGGAGATACTTACATCTTTGCCACGACCTTGAGCGATGAGAGCCACGTCTTGCTCATTTGTGAGAAGCTGACTTGAATAAGATGAAAGAAGCAAGCTTGAATGAAATGAAAAAATAGGCTTGAATGAAATAAACGAGTAAAAGCTAATCGATAAAAACAAAACAACAAAAACAATGAAACTAAAGACAAGATTTCTTTCGCTCTTGCTCTTCGGGGCGATGAGCGCACAGGTACAGCTCTTCCTCCTCTTGGCGATGGGCATGACATCAGTACAGACCGTACAGGCAGAGAACTATCCTTATCGTGGCGACTATCTCTGGATGACCATCCCAGACCATGCAGACTGGCTCTACCAGACTGGCGAGAATGCCAAGGTGGAAGTAACCTTCTGCAAGTATGGCATCCCTCGTGATGGCGAGGTGAAATATGAGATTGGCAATGATATGTTGCCTGCCGACAAGCAGGGCAGCTTCAAACTGAAGAATGGGCGAGCCATCGTGAACATGGGCACTCGCAAGACCCCTGGCTTCCGAGACATGCGCCTCTCCGTCAAGGTGGATGGACAGACCTACGTACACCACATCAAGGTGGGATATTCGGTGGATAAGATTCAGCCTTATACCCAGGAGCCAAAAGACTTCGACAGCTTCTGGCAGAAGAACCTCGACGAGCTGAAGAAAGTTCCGATGAACTATACCAAGGAACTTGCCCCTGAATATTGCACCGACAAGATTGATTGCTATCTCATCAAGCTCCAGATAGATAAGATGGGACACTCGATGTATGGCTACCTCTTCTATCCTAAGAACGCCAAGCAGGGCAGCCATCCAGTGGTGCTCTGTCCTCCAGGTGCAGGCATCAAGACCATCAAGGAACCATTGCGCAACAAGTATTATGCGGAGAATGGCTTTATCCGTTTGGAGATAGAGATTCATGGTTTGGACCCTCGCATCCCTAAGGCTACCTTCGATGAGATAAGCAAGACCTTCAATGATGCCAATGGCGGTTATCTTGCCAACGGTCTTCAGGTGAAAGACCGCTACTATATGAAGCATGTGTACTGTGGATTGGTGCGCTGCATCGACTTCTTGACCTCCCTGCCAGAGTGGGATGGCAAGAACGTGGCTGTGCAGGGTGGCAGTCAGGGCGGTGCCTTGGCGATTATCGCCGCTGGTCTTGATAGTCGAGTGACCCAGTGTGTGGCTAACCATCCAGCCCTCAGCGACATGGCTGGCTATGTAGAGAAAGGCAGGACAGGCGGTTATCCTCACTTCAATAAGCAGCCTGAGATTCTAGCCAACAAGGATTGCTTGGCAAATATGGCTTACTTTGACGTGGTCAACTTCGCTCGCAAGGTGAAGGCTCCTACCTACCTTACTTGGGGGTACAATGACGTGACCTGTCCTCCAACCACCAGCTATGCTGTCTGGAACACCTTGAAATGTCAGAAGGAGAGCCTGCTCACACCTGTCAACGAGCACTGGACGAGCGATGCCACCAACAAGAACCAAATGGAGTGGATCAAGGCTCACCTCGTAAAATAAAGTCGCCCTTTTGGGGCAATAACTTTCCGATAACAAGCTAGTTTATAGGCAGAATCCCTAAAAAACTGCAAAAATAATAGCAATATTTGGTCGTTTGATTAAATATTGC
>CAVKNU010000276.1:0-2918 GCA_963657465.1 Lachnospiraceae bacterium | reverse complement strand
ATGATGTCGCCCACATAACCTGTCTTCACGGCATCATAACCATACTTGTTCATCAAGTTGAAGGCATCCTCCATGTGACGCTCATAGTTGAGAGCAGCAGCGGAAGTCTCGTGATGCATCATAATCTTCACGCCCTTAGAGTGTGCGTAATCGTTGAGCATCTTGATGTCGAAGTCAGGATATGGAGTAACGAAGTCGAAGACATCAAGTTTCTGATGACCAAACCAGTCTTCCCATCCTTCATTCCATCCTTCTACCAATACCTCCTGCAAACCATTCTTGGCTGCGAAGTCGATGTAACGCTTCACCTCCTCGTTGGTAGCACCATGAGTACCATTAGGCTTGCACTTGCTATAGTCGGTCACACCGAGACGAACAGAAGGATAATCATTGGTATAGCTCCATGTCTTGGTGCCTACAATCATATTCCACCATACACCGCAGTACTTGGTAGGGTGAATCCAAGAGGTATCCTCGATTTTGCAAGGCTCGTTAAGGTTGAGCGTCAACTTGCAAGAAAGCATATCACGAGCATCATCACTCACGAGGACGGTACGCCAAGGAGTATTGAAAGGAGTCTGGATAAAACCCTTTCTGCCCACGGCATCAGGTGTCAACCAAGACTCAAACACCAAGTTCTTGTCGTCGAGGTTGAGATGCATGGTAGGATAATCCAAGCAAGCAGCCTCGTGAATGTTGATATACAATCCATCCTTAGTCTTCATCTGCAGAGAGGTCTGCACACCTGTATCAGAGAATACGGTGGTAGAAGAATTGCTCTTGTAGCTCTCACGGTTCTTGGAGATGACAGAGCGGATGCCTGTCAATGGAGTAATTTGATACTCATACTCCTGAGTATCGTAATCGCCAGGAATCCAGTAAGCGGTATGGTCTCCAGCCATGGCAAACTGGGTATGCTCCTCTTGGATAACAAAATAGTTCAGAGACTCCTGCTGAGGGAACTCATAACGCAAACCCATACCGTAGTCATAGACACGGAAACGGATGGTGATATTGCGATTGGAAGAAGCCTGGTTCAGGTTTACCTCCATCTCGTTGTAATGGTTGCGGATGGTGGCAGTCTCACCCCATACTGGCTTCCAAGTCTCATCAAAGGTAGAGGTCTTGCTACCAGTTTCTGTAAAACCATCCATCAGGCTGGTTTCCTCCATGCCCTTGGAGGCATGCTTATCCTTCGCCAACTCCAAACCGAGGTGAGAAGGCTTACAAACAGGTTTACCTTTATAACTCATCTCGTAAGTAGGCTGTCCATTGCCAGTCAACGAGAAGGTTACAGTAACATTACCATTAGGTGATTTTACGGTCTGGGCTGCTGCCATCATCGGGAGCAAAAGACCCAGCACAAAGATTTCCAGTTTTTTCATCATTGTTAGTTATTGTCTCCGTGTGCAAAGATAGCAACAACTAACCAAACCACCGCCATACGTTCACATAAATCTTTGCATTACAACATGCAAACGTTTGCACGGATTTACATCAAAGTGATTTTTTGTGTTTTTCCTGTTATTGTCGTTACCAAAGCGAGATTGTCCTTTTCTATTTCCACCTTTATATATTTAGGTTCCACCACCACCTTACCAGCAATGTTGATGATGCCCCACATACCAGGCAATTTCTCGATGGCAAAGAATTCATCATTCAGCGCTTTGATGCTACGATAGATAGGAGCAACGAAGAGCTTCCCATCCACCTTCATACCCCATTTAGCCCCCATCTTCACAGGTTCAACCCTTCGGGAAACAGGTTGTAGGGATTCAGAGGAAGACTGAGCAGATTCAGTTTGAGGGGATTTGCTATCCCCGACCTCTGCTTTCAAGGATTTGCAATCCCTAACCCTTCTCTTCTTCCCACTCGGCATTACCTGATAATATTTTCCCTCTTCCGTCATCACACAGATGCTCTTATCAGCCAATGTTTCCACTAGCCAATAGTATTGTGTCTCATCTCCCTCAATGACGCAAACAGGCATCTTCCTTTTCGCCATCGGGTCGTGGATCAACAGATAAAAGTCATGAAAAGAAATATCGTCCATACTGATAGGGAAAACAGTTACATACGATTTTTGGGTTCGTGTATAAAATTCATTTTCTACCCTCAACAAAGAAATGTTTCCAAAAGTATAGATATTTGCGGAAACTTCAAAAAAGAAACGAGACTCAAAAGAGCGTCCTGAAATCAAGTCTACGAGCAGACAATTGCCCTCATCTATTTTCCTAGCTCTAACCGTACGGTCTGGAAATACCCGAATATCTCGCCAACAAATAGGTGGAATGATAACGTGCCTGTCTTCCAACCTCAGCATGCCATACTTATTGATGCCATTAGCAAACACCCTGAAGATACCATACTCACCGTTCTTCTCGACTATTTGATAATCCCTTTCTGAAGGTTGCGTTTTTTCAGAAGCCAGTTGCTCATGCCTCATCAGCACCATGATTTCAGGGTCATCGCCACAATCACTTCCAGACAGAGGCACCAATCGTTCCCAATCATTACCCCTCAGCAACATCTGCCGATAGTCGGTTATACGCTTGCGATAAAACCTTCCCCTGAACATCGCCTGCCAGTTCCAAGGCATAGTAGGCAAACCGAACATTCTATACAGTCCCACATTATCTATAATTGCGCAAGCCGTCTTTCCCTTTGTGACACGCAGTCCCCGCCCCACCATCTGCAAGTATTTGGCAAGCGACAAAGTAGGTCGAGCCAACTGAATAAACTCCACATCAGGACAATCAAATCCCTCCGAAAATATATCCACATTCACCAGCACCTGAATAGGAGAATCCATATCCGTGTGCGTCATTTTGAATCTTTCAATCATTCGCTTGCGAACCTCAGCAGGAGTCTTCGAGTCAATCGCAACCGCATTAATCCCATGCTCTAAATAATATTCT
>CAVKNU010000275.1:0-2935 GCA_963657465.1 Lachnospiraceae bacterium | reverse complement strand
GTGCTGGTGGATGTGCTTACTGGGAGCAGTGTGCGCAGTGGCAGTCGTTCCAAGACTATCCTAATGAGTGCTTCGACCAAGAGGCTCACTATGCTGTTTGGCTCAAGAATCATCACCGCCACTTCAACCATGAGTTCATGCGCTATGCTAGCTATTGGTTCCAATACTGGTTTACCGAGAAGCATGGCATTGAGTCATACGCTCGCATCTGGAAGGAAAGCAAATATCCAGAGGATCCTCTTCAGACCTATATGCGCCTTTATTGCAACAACGACTTGAATACCTTGTATAAGGATATGTATGAGTATAGTGCTCATTGTGCAGATTATGACTTCAAGGCTGTGCATCAGTATAAGAAGGAGGCTGCCATCAATTATTCTACCAAGTTGTATAAGAGCAATGGCTACTATCAGGTAGGTTACTCCAACTGCCCTGGTACCACAGGTTTCAACCTCATTCCATTGAATGTTCCTGCTTCGGGTAGTGTTTCAGCTACGCTTGAAGGTATAGCTCCAGGCAGTGCGCTTGCTGCTGGCGACCCAGGAACAGTGGTGGATGGTGATGGAAATGCCAAGGGTACGGTAAGCAAGTATAATGCGCAGGGTAATACGCAGGAGAACTTCCGTTATGGTTTCGTGGCTATCACGAAGGATGGCAAGTCTCACTATGGTGCGATGCACAGTGGCAAGAGTGGTAGCGCATCCTACGAGGTGCCTGCCAATACAGCTCGTTTGTATCTCTGTGTGTTGGCAGCACCAGACAAGTATAATCGCAATGCTTGGGATGATGATGAGACCAATGATGAACAGTGGCCTTATCGTGTGAAATTCTCTGGCACCGATTTGTTGGGCAATGTGACGATTCCTGCTGGCGACCCTACGGATGCCACGGCTTCCTTGGAGGTGAGCTTGGATGCTAGTAGTGCAGAATATCCTCTTCATACCTTCAATCTCTTGAATGAGGGAGTGATGGAGAAGATAGCCAAGGCTTTCAAAATGCAACCTGCAGCGATAGCAGGTGCTACCGTGGATGATGCTACCGTGAGAGCTGCAGGCTTCACAGGTCCTGCTGATGGGCAGGTGGCTGTAGGATTGACCAATCCTGATGGCTCTGTGTCTTATGCTTACTCAGCAAATGGCATTGGCTTCTGGATTGCTGCCGATGGCTCGGCTAGCACATGGGGCGATGGCACGATTTATTATGAGTATGATGCAGGCGGTTATGGTTTGACCGTTGGTCATAAGCCTGGCGCTTCAGCCAAAGGCAAGACTTACACCATCAAGCCTACGATGGTATATAACAAAGGTGGTAAGTTGCACAAGGCGGTTGTCACCGTAAAAATGAAGTTCTAAGATACTTTTTAGCACATATTTAATCATATAAAATCCGCCCGATAGCATTATCGCTGTCGGGCGGATTTGTTAGTAATATGTGAGTCGATGAATAGAAAAATATTTTTTTAACATTAATAATATAGAAGTATAAAATAAAATTTGTATTTTTGCAGAAATTAAAATGAGTAACAAATTAAAAGGCTCATGGATATCAATATAAACATACAAGAAATCGAACAACAAACAAACGAAATACTTTATGGCAGAAGAAATGTTTTTCAATTTGATCAGGCAGAGCATGCTGGACTCTGCTCGGCTGGTTCGCTCCTCATTGGGGCGCTCCTCGTATGTGATTTCGCGAGAGAAAGCATTACAACAGGTTGCAATGCTCGAAGCAGCCAAGAAGCACCAGCAAATTGGGAAATAGATCAAGAACAGGAAGCTTGGGTTCAAGCTTGGGCAGAAAAAGCAGGCTTTTGGGTGCCAGAGGCTGAAGCTTGGTTGACTTCAAAATATGGAGCAATGTTAGCTCAAGGCGCAGAAGCTAAAGTCTTTGGACGCACAGGCGATACGCATGTTATTAAGCTTAGAACATCAATTTATGCTACTCTTGGTAGGGCTTTTGAAGCAATAGCTTTACATAATTACTTGTTTCCAGAAACAATTATGCAAGTTGTTGGTTTTACACGTGATACTGATGGGCTTTTTCGTGTTATTCTTACACAGCCATATATTGAGTGTTTGCGTCTTGCTACAAAAAATGAGATAGATATTATGCTTGCAAACAAAGGGTTTCGTGATAATGGAGATAGTACTGGCGTGAATTATATTTCAGAACGTCTTCATCTAGAAGACATGCATCCTGCAAATGTCTTTGTAGAACCAACGACAGGTTTTCCGCTTTGTATTGATTGTATTGTCAAATTTGTAAGAAAATAAAGGTTTAAGTCGCAAATGCTCAATAACTCGTTGTGTGTCATGCCAAATTCTGTTCGCGTAAATATTGTTTCAAGCGAATAACATCTTTTCTTGAAAAACTTTTATCAGTTCCAGGATGAGCTTCAACCCATTCTGCTTGTTCGATAAACTTCCTTGCCTCTTCACCTTGAAGAGTAGGAATGATTCTAATAGGTGTAGCCATATTGTTATATCTTAGTTTAAACTTTATTCGTTTCTGTCTTCAATTTTTCTTATTTTCCAACTCGTCTTCTTCAGAACCGTCGAGTTCAATATATTTTGGAGACCTAATTTCACTTCATCGTTAGGGTAATCTAGCAAGAAGGCATTCAAGTCTCTGTCGTATTCCTTGATGGTGAGGTAACCACTTTGGAAAATCATAGGCAGGGGCTTTTCTTTGTCTGCACGATAATCAATGAATTGCTCTGGCATATAATATCTGCCAGTCATCTCATCTAGGTTCTCATCGAAATGATTGAGTAAGCGAATGAGGTAGGATGGGGTACCTGTGCGGAACCAATAGTTCTGGATGTCTTTTTTCTGCAAGGTGTTCAAAACGCTGAATGGATTGTAAACGCCCTTCAGTCGCTTGCTGAAATGATAGCCATCAAAACGCTGTTTCAATTCAGCTCGCATTTCTTCCA
>CAVKNU010000274.1:0-2942 GCA_963657465.1 Lachnospiraceae bacterium | reverse complement strand
ATGGAATGGCCAGAAGAATTATTGGAGATATTTGACGACCCCTTATTGGCAGACGTGCGCCCCAAGCCAAAGGCTCCGACACCTGAGGACAGGTTGGCACAAACCTTGCTTGAGGTGAACAAGTGGGTGGCTGAGCATGGAAGCGAGCCTACCATGGCTGGAGACTTGAAAGAGAAAGTATTGGCTGTGAAACTTAAAAGTTTGCGAGCCAAGGCTAACGACAGTCTCCGCCAATACGATGAGTATCATCTGTTGGAGAAAGACAACGAATAGTGATATTACACCTTATTATATATAGTAACAAATGGACATAGATAAAGAACTGGAAGATATATTCAACGACCCTTTGCTGGACGTATCCTACCAAGAGGCAAAGCTCTTCGACATCCCTACGGATATGAAGGGTGTGATGAAAGCCAAGAAGGAGAATCCTGACCACGTGGCGCAGAGAAAACTATGCGAGGACTTCGCACAGTTCGAGCCTCTCTTTGCCCAAGTCCATCATGACTTGAAGACTGGCAAGCGTCAGTTGCAGCGCATCTCGAAGACCACTAACATGCAGGAAAGACATTTCTATATCGTGGATGGACTGATGGTGTATTTGCAAAAGGTGGGAGAGAAAGCGATAGGAACCAGCCGTGCCCTAGATGCTCGTACTCGATGTATCTATGAGAATGGTACAGAGTCGGACATTTTCCTCCAAACACTACGCAAGAGCGTGGTGACGAGTGGTTATGCCATCACCGAAACGATAGAAGAAACGCACGAGAAGTTCTTCAATGCCGATGATGTGAAGAGCGAGGACAAGGTAACTGGCTATATCTATGTGCTTCGCTCCAAGTCGGAGAACCCGGAAATCAAGAGCATCAAGAATCTCTATAAGATAGGCTTCTCTACCAATAGAGTGGAGGAGCGTGTGGCTAATGCCGAACATGAGCCTACCTATCTGATGGCACCAGTGGAAATCGTGAGTACCTACAAAATAGTGAACATGCACTCGCAGAAGTTTGAGGACTTGGTGCATCAGGTGCTGCAAGAGGTGAACTTCCGTTTCAAGGTGGCAGATGACAAGGGAGAATTGCATGAGGCTACCGAATGGTATGTGGTTCCTTTGGAAATCATCGACAGCATCATCCAGCGAATCATGGATGGCACCATCATCTACTTCTCGTACAACAAGGAGCAGCAATGTTTGGAGCAGCATATCAAGAAAGCAGAGTCTCGCTTGAATCTCTCAGGCTTGAAGGTACTCACCTTGATCATCGAAAAGCAATATTTCGAGGAAATCATCAAGGGGGAGAAGACTGAGGAATATCGTGCATTAAAGCAGACCACGCTCAATAAATACACTTACATAGATGAGGCTGACGGCAAGCGATACCTCAAGCGTTTTGATGCCATCCGCTTCCATGTGGGCTATCATTCCGACAGGGATAGTGCCGTAGTGCAAGTGCTGGATACTACCTACGATGATGGTGTCGTGACGTATCACCTGGGGCAAGTGCTCGAAGTGGTGAGAGGGAACTCATCCAGTACTTGATGCAATCTTCCTATCAGATAGAATGGCAGATTGATGAGCCTGAACTCCTTGCCATTTGGAGTCTTTACCTTATCTACGGAATATGGGTTTGACCAAATGCGGATGGCGATGTCTATCTCCGAATTATCCATGAATGATTGGAGAGAACGAAGATGAGAGTTTGTACCGCTCTTGACTTCTACTGGATAGATTTTGGACTCATGTACAAAGATAAAATCTACCTCAGCACCATTGTTGGGTCTTGCCCAGAAAGAACGATGCTGACCAACACGGTCTTCCATTGATAGAAGCTCCTGTGCTGTAATCTGCTCGGCAATGTGTCCTCGCCAGCTATCTACCATGTCTGTAGAACCGATAATCTCTTTTCTGACACCTGCTTGATAGTTGACCAAACCCGTGTCAAACCAGATGAGTTTTGGCATTCGCTTGGTTTCTGGTATGATGGGCATCTGGGTGGAAGATACTGGATAAACCAGCTCCAAGAGCATAGCCTTCTCTAACAGGCGAAAAGCTTCGCCTACTTCTCGTGCCTTATAACTTGAGTTCGCGAAATTCCCCAGGGTGATGGTCTCGCCAGAAAAAGCCCAACCGTAGGAGAGAATGAAGCGGACAACATCTGTCAGTTTGTTGCCTCTGACATATTTCTCCGAATCATCCTTATAGGCTTGGACGAGAGTCTCATAAACATCCTCTATGGCAACAATGTCTTGGGTCTCTGCATATCGTTGCACAGCTTCTGGCATTCCACCAATGATGGTGTACTGATTGAACAGATGCATGAGTTGGTCATGAAAGGCAAGGGTATATTCTGGTTTCTGAGAGAGTATGGTCAAGAGGTTGGTCTTGCCTATAGCACCAAGAAACTCTTGATATGAGCAAGGGCGTAATGCTAAGTATTGAACTCTACCTACAGGAAAACTCACCTTGACATCTACAAGATTCTCCAGTAGACTACCTGCTGCTATGACATATAAGTCTGGTCTCTGCTCGTAGAAATATCTGAGCAGAGCTATAGTCTTGGGAGAATTTTGTATCTCATCGATGAAGATGAGTGTTGTGCCATCTTGTTGGGGCTTACCGAGACTGGCATACAACATGTTTATCAAGTTGTCTAATGGAATGTCCATCTCAAACAATTTGATGCTTTCGCTATTCTCTAGGTTGAAGTAGAGATAGTTGTCAAACTGGGTTCCAAACTCGTTGACCACAGTCGTTTTGCCCACTTGTCTGGCTCCTCTCAATATGAGTGGCTTATGCCTGTTGTCTTGTTTCCAAGCCTCTAATTTACTTAATATATTACGTCTAAACATAGCTTTTGTTTCAAATCAGGGGCAAAGATACAACTTTTTTGTTTCAAATCATGGGCAACATAGGTTAAATTTTGTTTCAAATCATGGGCAAC
>CAVKNU010000273.1:0-2949 GCA_963657465.1 Lachnospiraceae bacterium | reverse complement strand
TTTACGAAAGGGCGCACTTGTGCCGTGCATATAAACACGTATAGTAGACGTCCACTGCCATCTCCCTCTGATTGTTATAACATGAAAGTTTCGGAAGTTTTCTGTTTATCAGAAGCAAACGTTAGCAAACGTCATTTCCATAAGAATAGCCAATCCACGAATTATCGCCAGCATCTCTCTGCCAGCCATTCATGGAATGATGGTACAAAAGTAACGAAAAGATTTGATTTCACCAAATTATCAATCCACTTTCTTGACTTATAGGCACAAAAAAGCCTTCCAGCAAGCCAAATGCTGAAAGGCTCTATGGTATAACTAGAGTTTAGCAGTTCTGCAATTCTAGCAAAAACTCGTTTAGTTTTATTACATCCACTTTTGGAAATGGAATGTCTTTAAGAACGTCATAGTGATGATCTTCCGTTACTATGTACTTAGCATTTGCAACAATGGCGCAATCTACAAATTTATTATCATCAACATCAGCCTCTATCAGATGAAAAGAAAAAGAAGGAGACACTTTTCTTACATTTTTTCTATTCAAAATAGCAGAGACAAAAAACTCAGAAACCAAAGGCGAAATGTTGCGAGACAAAACCTCACTATACTCTTCTATGATTTCATTTGTAATACATAATGTATATTTACCTGCCAAAAAATCTTGCCATACTTGATGGTATTGACTTTGCCTAGATATAGCTATAATAAGGCAATTGGTATCGAGAACTATATTCATGATTATTTACGATAGGGAGTCCTCTCATGCAAAGTCTCAAAACTCTTTAGCTTTTCTTGCGTCATTTCGCCACGTTCCCACATGGCATCTAGTTCTTCTTGACCTTTCTTTGCAAAAAAGTCTGAGATAACTTGCTTTAAGTCAGCCAAGGCCTCTGGACTTTTTATCCAGTGCATCATTTCTAAGAGTTCAAGCTGTGCTTGATTAAATACAGTTGCTGCCATAATTATTCCCTTCCTTAATATATTTATGCCGCAAAAGTAACGAAAAGATTTGAAATCTCCAAATTATCAAGTCACTTTCTTGTCTGTTTTAGAAAAATATCCAAAAACAATTGGAAGTTACGATTATTGATTGTAACTTTGCAAGCAATATGACCTCCCACGCTTCCCGAAGACCAGCGCACCCGGGGAGGTCTTCGAGATTAATAAGCTTTTAAGATTGACTATTATGTTCAACAACGAATATACCAAAACTTCTTTCAGTTTGCCAGGACAAACTGGCAAACATATTCGCCATATCTCAGAACTTCACCCAAAAGTACAAGCACTTGTTGGAATCGCCAGACAGAATGGTGAACCTGAAATTATAGATGTCAAAGGAGAGAGTATAGTAGAAGAATACTTGAAGGAAAAATACAAATAATACATTTTCCCTTCTACATTCTATAAATACTCTTTCATCTCAGTTACATACCAGTTACATGCTAGTTACATGCCACTTTATCGTTGCTCAACTACAAGGGGAATAAAAGCGCAACATGAAAGGGTGAAGTTGCGCTTCATGAGCGGTGAAGGACGGCGTTCATGAGGGCGTTCCACGACCGTGAGCCAATCGGCTAACGACCGTGGGACGAGCGAGTCACGGACGTGAAACGACTGGCTGACGGCCGTGAGACGCCCTTCGAAGCTAACTTCCAATCCCGACTAAGCTAACTGCTACACCTTTCAAACCTATGTTTTAATCCCGACAAAGCTAGGTTATTCGTATGCTAAACCTAAGCTTTACTCTCGACAAACCTAAGCGTTCCATCCCCAAAAGCTTAGTTACTCCCCTTCTTTCCTTAACTTATACAGCAACATGCTCCCTTCCTTCGTTGCCCTCAACCAACCAGCTGGCATCTCGCAATAGCCATCCAAGACCTTGCGGGCATGGTATTTCGTCACACCGAAATGACGGAGGAAATCCTTGACCGTGATGTAACCTTGCTCCTGGCAGGTAGCCATCACAAAGGCAGCCTCCTTGTCCTCTGACGCAGCAGGCATCTTCAAGCTCCACACCTGTCGGCTGCAACCACGATAATGATTGCGATAGAACGTCTCGCAAAACTCCTTGGTGGGTTGAATATCAAAGCCACACACCTCCACCTCGTTGGCAGGAATAAGCTCCCCCACATGATAAGTCTTCTTACTCTCTTCCCCATTCTCGTCCTCATGACGGCGAACACGGAGCTTTGGACGTATCGTGAGCATATCGCCTAGGCGCACGGCATCGCCATTAGCCAAGGCTTGCAAAGTCAAGTCTTCCATGGTGTTCTCCACCGAAATAAACTGCGCATGGTTTGCCATGCAGCGACCTTGCGAGTCGCTCATCATCTTGTCCAAATCATAAACATCCTTCTGCACAAACTGAGGGTGAATGATGTACTGTCCGTTCTCATCCTTCTGTGGGGAACGGTGCTCTATATAACCGATAGGTCCTGTAGCTCTTGGCATAATCATTCGTTTTTTAAACTGATTGAATAACTGGGTACAAATTTACGAAAAAATATCCTAACGAGCGAAAATTCAAGGATAATGATAGTTAAAGATTATACTTCAGTCATTTTTACAGACGATTCTTCTCCGCATTACCAGCGCCAGTACCCTTGTACTTGCTGTTGGCAGTGTTGAAGCGATAACTTATTGTCAGCTTCACTGCTTGCGAGTCGCTATAGTTCCACTTGTCTAGCACCATACTGGTACCATAAGTAAACATGGAGTTACGGGCTGTTCGGAAGACATCCGTGGCTCGCAACAGGAATGTCCATTGCTTCAGTTTCTTGGTGATACCCAAATCCAACTGATAACTTGGCTTCACGGTAGCAATCGTAATATCGCCGTATGTATGACCAGTAATGTCTGCCGTCAAGATATAATCTCCCGAAATAGAGAAAGAGTTGTACCAATTCGTCATCAACAAAGGATTGTTCAATTTGAGCATTTCTCCATCATGAA
>CAVKNU010000272.1:0-3002 GCA_963657465.1 Lachnospiraceae bacterium | reverse complement strand
GATACCCTCCAAGCTTATTTCGAAGGCAAGAAGGAACTCTTCGAGGGGTTGATAGATTGGAAGAAAGTGGAGGCATAGGATAAAATAAACAGATAAGTGGTGCAGCTTATGAAGCACATTACTCCTTCTCGTTTTTCACCCAAACCTTGTGGCTTCCGTTCCCATGGCTTTTGATAGGCGAGTCCTCCTTGTCGCAGACAACTTTTAGCTCACGTGAAGCCTTGGTGCGGCTGATGTTGTTGATGTCGGCATAGTCGGTCAGGGTGATGTAACCATTCTTTTCAATCAACTTCACAGCTCGCTTGATGCGGTCATCGAGCGAGTACTTACTTTCCTGCAACGTGCTGACCTCACTTTCTAATCGGGTCAGTTTCACCATTTGTTTCAAGTCCTTTACCAAGTTAGGGTCAGCTTTGTAGTTCACGTTCTTGACACCCACCTTGCGATAGAGCATCTTGTCATCCTCGGAAGTCATTTCGTTAGGCTTCTCGTCATCGAAGCCGATGGCTAGCGAGAACGTTCCGATGCCGTCCAACTTGACGTTATACCCCATCTCCATCATGTATTCCATCATGGTGGAGATGTCGGCAAGCACTCCCTTGATGGTTCCTGCTGGATGTCCGAAGTTATAATCCCGCATCTTCTCGATGAAATCATCGGTGGAAAGGGTGCGGTTAATGACGGGTTTGGGATATACCACTTTTTTGCCCGAATTGTGCAAGTCGGGCATTTCTTGCATCTTATAATTTAGCATGGCTATTATATTTTCAGTTTCTAGTTATTTATTCTTCTGTTGCAAACTATGCAATGTATGTTGCGAACTTTGCAATGTGCGTTGCGTACTATGCGATGACGATTGCAAAGTATGCAACGGAGAATTCTTGCGGTACAAAGATACATCTTTTTAGGGAGATATGCAAATGTTTTTAGAGAAAAATAAAAAATATTTGTTGGTGACAGGTGACACAAGTGACACTTGTTTTTATAAATATTCCCTCGCGCAGGCGGGCAGGAAGGATTTATGTTTGTTCTTTCCTGCCTGCGCACGTAAGAGAAAAAGTTGAAATTTAAGTGTCACTAGTGTCACCTGTCACTCTTTACTTAGATAAAGACTCTAAAGAGTCGTTATCTTATAGGGGGCTTTTGCTGTATCTGAAAAGATAGTCTTTTGCAACTTTTTTAGTTTAAAATGGGAAAAAGTATGAAAAACTATGAAGCGCCTGGAAAATAATTCGTACTTTTGTAGCCAAAAGATAATAAAGCTCATGGAGTCAAAGTTCGTAACCAATTATACAGAGACAACTTTCTTGTCAACAATTCAGACGAACTTGCGGTGCTGCAAGTCGTTTGAGTTTTCTGTCAGTTTTATCAAGAAGGCTGGCTTGGTGCTTTTGTCTAAAGACATAAAGGCGGCAGTAGAAAGAGGTGTCAAGGGGAGAGTCATCACATCTACTTATCAGAATTTTACGGATATAGAATCCCTGAATTTCTTTCTGAGTCTAGCACAAAATCCTAATTTTGAGTGCCATCTTGATGATGAGTGTTTTGTGGATGAGAAAAACTATTCTACCAATGGCTTTCATTCCAAAGGATACATCTTTGAACAGGAAAATGGGGTGGTGATGGTCGTTGGCTCATCGAAAATCACTCGTTATGCTCTGCTCAAAAATATAGAGTGGAATTTATAAGTGGGAGTTTCCTGGCGGAAAGATAGAGCCTGGTGAAACCCCACAAGAGGCTTTAGCCAGAGAACTGCTGGAGGAAATGGATTATCCTGTGGAGGTTGGTGATGAGATAGTGACAGTAACCCACGATTACCCAGACTTCTCGATAATGATGGCAGCATTCTTATGCAAGCCATTAGCCGATAGCTTTCGTCTGAAAGAGCATGTGGCTTTTGAGTGGAGAGGTAGGGAAGAGCTGGCGGAGCTCGACTGGGCAGCAGCGGATGTAGATATAGTAAAGGCGATTCTTGCATAATCTCATGCAAAAATCGCCTTTTGAAATCTGAATCCTTTATGTTAGTTCATGCTTATAGTACAGCGGCACAAACTTTGCGGAACCAATCAAGCTTCTTGCCACTCATTTCCGCCAAAGATAAGTTTTCCTTGTTAATATCTTTTGGCTCAAATTCGTAATAAGAATCTTCTTTTGGAAGGTAATCCACAGGAAGGTCTTCTATAGAATGGGCTTGGAAGTTGTGATGTCTTCCTTCTTCATCTATATCCACGGTATATACGATGTCGTCCAATGGCGAACTCAGCACATTACGCAAAGTTTCTTTATGTTTGGTGTATTTTCGGATGTTTTCGTAATCGGTTCTGATAAACATCCAGCGATTGCTCGTCTCGTCTTGGTCTATCCAATAGAAAAGGTAGTTGTCACCCTTGTTGGTAACATAGTGTGACAACAAGGGACCGTCGAAATATATGAGGTCAGCCACCTTCTTGAATTTATCGAAGTTTCTGTTCTTGATGCAAATACCTTTTATCTGTTTCATAATACGTCCTCCTCTAGTTTGAATGTCTTTGATAAGTCGCATGATGGAAACTCAAAGAGATTGTAATGTCCGTTGTTGGCTGGGAGCGTGATGTTTCCATCGCTGTTGGTTATGGTTCCTGAAGAGATACTGTCACCTATAGCTTTAGAAATGTTTCTCATGTTCTTCGCCAATAGTTGATAGAACTTGATTGCTTTGTCTTTTTGTGTAAAACAAGACAAGGCATAGCCGCCAATGTCAACTTTCCTCTGCCCATTCATAATAGCTCGTTGAGGCTTCATGATATAGTTTGGCAGATAACTTTTAGCCATATTTGTCCTAAAAACGAATCTGAATCCCTTCAAATCGTTTGGCTTGACAACTTCGGGCATTTTTAGTCCTTGCTGTATCAATGCGTCTATTTCTGTTTGATACTTATAAGTTTCCATACTAAATCTATTATTTAGTGCGCAAAGTTACGCTAAAATATTGAAAGGCGCAAATATTTCGCCGACTTTTTATG
>CAVKNU010000271.1:0-3009 GCA_963657465.1 Lachnospiraceae bacterium | reverse complement strand
TGATGCTTGATGAGGCCAAGAAAAGCAACATATCCTTGACACGAGAGTCGTTCCAGAACTTCGGCAAAAATGTGGAGCTTTTCCGTGGTGTGAAGCAATGGTTCTCGTTGGTTAATGAATATGGCGATAGCATCGGATTGGTTATCAAGCACTATATTAATTCTTCAGGGTTGAAGGAGATGATAGAGGGTACGCCTATCGCTCATGAATTTGAAAACATTTATGCCTGTTCTTTCCTTTACGACAAGGATGACTGTGCCTACTGGCCAGCCGTTGCTGTTGATTATACTACCAAGACACAATTCCTCTTCAAGATAAACAAGGGTATCCCTAAAGTGAGCGACAATAGGAAGGTGAATCAATTTATTCCAGACAATGAACGGCCTATTCCTTTTCCTCGTATGATTTATTTTGGGGATGGTGAGACGGATGTACCTTGCATGAAGATGGTGAAGGAACATGGGGGACATTCCATTGCCGTATATGATAATGAGGAGAAGGAGCGGATTGCTTGTCAGCTTGTCAGAGAAAAACGTGTAAATTTCATGTGCTCAGCCAATTATAGTAAAGGCAGTGGAATGAATATCGTGGTGAAAAGAATCCTAGATAAAATCAAAGCGGACTTTGAATTTGACCGATTGATAGAATTGAACCAAAAGAAGGCTTGGAAATAGAAAAAATAAAAGCGTGCAAATCAAACGACTTGCACGCTTTATTTTTATTCTTTGTTCTTTTCGGCGATAGCCTCACGAACTTTTGCTTCGATTTCCTCAGCTAGTTCTGGGTTGTCTTTCAACAAAGCCTTGGCTGCATCACGACCTTGGCCGAGCTTGGAGCCATTATAGCTGAACCAGCTACCACTCTTCTGAATGATGTTGTGCTCTACACCGAGGTCGATAATCTCGCCAATCTTACTGATACCCTCACCGAAGGTTATCTCAAACTCAGCCTTGCGGAAAGGAGGGGCAACCTTGTTCTTTACTACCTTTACACGAACCAAGTTGCCAAGGATGTTGTCTCCGTCCTTGATAGCTGAAGCCTTGCGAATGTCCAGGCGGACAGAGGCGTAGAACTTCAAGGCATTACCGCCTGTCGTGGTTTCAGGATTACCAAACATCACGCCAATTTTTTCACGCAATTGGTTGATGAAGATACAGGTGGTATTGGTCTTGCTGATGGTGGATGTGAGTTTACGGAGTGCTTGGCTCATCAATCGTGCCTGAAGACCTACCACGTTGTCACCCATGTCACCCTCAATTTCCTTCTTTGGAGTCAAGGCTGCAACAGAGTCAACGACTAAGATGTCGATGGCAGAAGAGCTAATCAATTGGTCGGCAATTTGAAGAGCCTGCTCACCATTGTCTGGTTGAGAAATCCATAGATTATCTACATCAACGCCAAGTTTGGCAGCATAGAAACGGTCGAAAGCATGCTCTGCATCAATAAATGCAGCGATACCACCAGCTTTCTGAGCTTCAGCAATCGCATGGATTGCCAAAGTAGTTTTACCAGAGGATTCTGGGCCATAGATTTCGATGATACGTCCCTTTGGATAACCGCCTACGCCAAGCGCATTGTCGAGGGCGATACTACCTGTAGGAATCACTTCTATATTCTCGATATGTTCATCACCTAATTTCATAATAGAGCCTTTGCCGAAGTCTTTCTCAATCTTCGCCATGGCTGCTTGAAGGGCTTTCAACTTACCCTCGTTAGGGTTAAGGGTTCCCTCTTGTAATTCTTCTTTTTTCGCCATTGTTTTTAATGTTTAATTTGTATTGTTTAATGTTTAGTCGATTTCCAAGTCGCCATCAAACACTTCGTGCCATGGTAAACCTTGCTTGTTGAGTTGCTCCATGAATGGGTCTGGATCGAATTCCTCGACATTCCATACGCCTGGCTTCTTCCAGATGCCCTTCAAGAACATCATCGCACCAATCATGGCTGGCACACCAGTGGTGTAACTTACGCCCTGCATACCCGTCTCGTTGTATGCCTCTTGGTGCTTGCAGTTGTTATATACATAATAGGTGTGCTCTTTGCCGTCCTTTTTGCCACGGATGCGGCAACCAATGGAAGTCTCGCCGTCATAGTTCTCGCCGAGGTCTTGTGGGTTAGGCAGCACAGCCTTCAAGAACTGCAATGGCACAATCTTCACCTTTGCTGTCTTGCCAGAGCCATCAGCCAATGGTGCCTCGTATTCGATTTCGTCGATGCGGCTCATGCCAAGGTTCTGGATGCAGTCGAGGTAAGTGAGATACTGCTGACCGAATGTCATCCAGAAGCGTGCCTCCTTGATGGTAGGGTAGTTCTTCACCAAGCTCTCCAACTCCTCATGGTGCATCAGATAGCTCTCACGAGGACCGATGTTAGGGTAGGTAAGAGGCTTGTGGATAGACAGCGGGGCGGTCTCAATCCATTCGCCATCCTTGTACCAGAGTCCCTTCTGGGTAATCTCACGGATGTTGATTTCTGGGTTGAAGTTGGTGGCGAATGCCTTGTGGTGGTTGCCGGCATTGCAGTCAACGATGTCTAGCACCTCAATCTCATCGAAGTGATGCTTGGCAGCGTAGGCAGTAAAGATGCCTGATACTCCTGGGTCGAAGCCACAACCGAGGATGGCGCAAAGACCAGCCTTCTCGAATTTGTCCTTATAAGCCCACTGCCAAGAGTACTCGAAGTGAGCCTCGTCCTTTGGCTCATAGTTGGCGGTATCCATATAGTTGCAACCGCAAGCCAAACAAGCATCCATGATGGTGAGGTCTTGATAAGGCAATGCGAGATTGATGACGAGCTCTGGTTTGTAGCTATTGAAGAGAGCCTTCAACTGTTCCACGTCGTCGGCATCAACTTCTGCCGTTTGTATATCCATTTTGTAACCTTTGTTGTGGATGGACTTCACTAGCTTGTCGCATTTTTCTTTTCGGCGACTAGCAATCATGAACTCTGTGAAAACGTCCTGGTTCTGGACAATCTTGAAGGCAGCCACGGTAGCCACGCCACCTGCGC
>CAVKNU010000270.1:0-3036 GCA_963657465.1 Lachnospiraceae bacterium | reverse complement strand
CGAATGTGGAGACCGACAACAAGACGGCAAAGAAGCAATTCCAGGAGCGTTTCTCTACCTTGGAGAGTGAGGCGAAGCTGAAGCAAGTTCTCTTGCGATATGAGCAGGATGCCGAGTTCACGGTGAGTGATTTTTTGAAGAAGAAGGCGCAGTTCTTGTTGAGTCAGGAGGATGATGCCGCTTCGGGTTCTGGGTCAAGACGCAATCGTGGAAGGGGGCAGAGGTCTTCTAAAGATTCGAAAGAGCCAAAAGCCCCGAAGATACCGACCAAGGAAATCAGCTTCAACCTCTTCCAACAGGGTATGAACATCGACCAGATTGCCGCCGAGCGCAATCTGACGAAGGGCACCATCATTGGTCATCTCACGCCGTATGTGAAGGAGGGCAAGATAGGTCTCCGCACCTTCATCTCCACTGCTCATGAGAAGAAAATCAAGGACTTCATGCAGTCTCACCCAGAGATAGAGCATTTCTCGGAAATAAAGGAAGGGCTAGGCAATGCATTCGAGTATTGGGAAATCAAGCTGATACATGACTTGATGTAAGGAGAAAGCAGAAATTTGAAGCAATAAATAATGATTAAACATCGAACGTGAATAGCTAATTGGTACCACCAAAATCTGTTCACGTTCTTTTTTATTTTACAATGATAGGAACAACCTCTTCTTCGCTTGGCCAATGAGGAAGATAGAGCAGGGGATGAGGTGTGCCGCCTAGACATAATTTATTATTTCCAAAACAGTTTGTCGATAAACTCGTATCGCTTTTCCATCTGTTCATCAGCCTTTACTTCTGTGTTGACATCAATCTGGAGCACAGGGGCGATAGCCTTGCCATTGGTTGGTGGCCAATCTACCAATCCTAAGCTATTTGGATTACCCGTCTTCACAAAGTTAACATAATATTGGCTGAAAATGTCGCTTATCATATAGTCCTCTGGTTGCCAATCATAGATGTGGTTGGTTAGGACCATATTCCGTAGCCTTGCGAACGCCCTCCCAAGGAGTCACGGCTTGTGGAGCCTTCCATCGGAGATTGCCCACAGGGGGAGCAGCGAATGGCACGCCCTTGAATACTTTGATACCAGAGATGTCCTTGCCTTCAAGGATACCTGCCGCCACCTTCACTTGCGTTTGTGCCATCATGCTTAGGGTGAAGAGGCATGTGGCGAGAGATACTAGTAACTTCTTCATGCTTCTTATTTCTTGAGAACATTCAAAACTTGCTGTGCAAAACTCTTCATTCCTTTGATGGTAGGATGCCCATTTTTCTTATCGATGTCATGTAGGGCAATTACAGGGACCTGATATACCTTGCAGATCTTATTCACGGATTCATTGATTTCTTTTTTAAGTTCTGAGTTTAAGATAAAATAAACCTCCACGTTAGGATAATGTTGACGGATGTCGGATAATAACTTGGCTAGGGCAGGACGGAAGCAAAATAAGTCAGCACGTTTCCAATTGTCATACTGGTAGTTGCCGATAGGTGCGTTTGCCCAACTGTCATTGGTGCCACCACAAATCAATATGATGTCAGGATTGCCTAAAAGGGTGCTGCGAGTGAGGAAGGAGCGCTCTGTATAATCCTCATCATTATAACCCGTGTTGCAGATGGTGGAGCCAGAGTAGGAGTTGATGTTACCCATCTTGTAGCCTCCATCCTTGATAACCTGCCACCACCAGGTTTGTTCCACCTTGTTAACGTCGGTAGCTGGACGTGGAGTAGCTTCATACCATGTGGCATACCCTTTTGGGATGAATCCTTCAAAGGTGGAGTAGGAATCGCCAAGTACAGCTAAGGTTGGTTTTACTTGTGCCATTGTTGGCAGCAATGAGATTGTCAACAAACATAAAATAATAGACAGTTTTTTCATTTTTATCAAGTTTAATAAAGTTAATACATTTTCTTTTACGAAACCTCCTGCAGAATTTTGTCCAACTCGTCAAGCTCCTCTTCTTGGGTTGCCCAACTGGTAACGAATCGGCAGATGATTTCTTCTTCACTCTTTCTTTCCCAAATCTCGAAAGCTACTTTCTCAGAGAGTGCCTTGTAGAGAGTAGGGGAAAGAATAACGAATTGTTGGTTGGTAGGTGAGTCGTAGGCGATAGCTATGCCATGCTTTTCGAATATGCTACGGATGCGAGTAGCCATGTCGATGGCATGGCGGGCAACCTTGAAGTACAGTCCATCCGCAAACAATGTGTCAAACTGGATGCCGAGCATTCTTCCCTTGGCAAGTAAGGCTCCATGACGTTTCACTGTGGTGAAAAAATACTTTGGTGCCTTCATCCCAGTGAAGACTACGGCCTCTCCAAACATTGCGCCTACTTTGGTTCCACCGATATAGAATACATCGCAATGCTTGGCAAGGAACGGCAAGTCATAATCGCAAGCTGCAGATTCCAATCCATAACCCAAGCGAGCACCATCTATGAACAAGCGTAACTCGTACTTTTGGCAGGTTGCATATAGTTTCTCCAACTCGCTTTTTGTATAAATCATCCCCAATTCAGTAGGCATGGAAATATAGACCATGCCAGGCTGCACCATGTGTGGATGGGTCTCATCGGCAAGGAATGCATCCATATAGGTAGATAAAGTGCTGGCAGTCAACTTACTGTTGTCTCCAGACAGTGTAATCACCTTATGCCCGAAAGCCTCCACAGCTCCCGACTCATGTACCTCGATATGACCAGACTCTACGCAAATCACTCCCTCGCATCCTAGAAGTAAGGAATCGATGACTGTTGTATTGGTTTGTGTTCCGCCTACTAGGAAGAAAACTTCAGCAGATTCATCTTCCACTGCTTTGCGAATCTTTTCCTTGGCAGCCTCTGAGTAGGGATCAATTCCATATCCAGAGGTTTTTTCTTGGTTGGTCTTGCCCAGAGCCTCTAGAATCTCTGGTAGCATACCATTGTTATAATCACTTTCGAATGAAATCATAATAGCTATAAGTTTATTTGAATGTTGGATATTCTTATTTCATTAAAAAAACAATTTTGGAGCAAAGGTAGCAAAAATATTGAAAAT
>CAVKNU010000269.1:0-3054 GCA_963657465.1 Lachnospiraceae bacterium | reverse complement strand
ATAAAACGTAAAAATGACAGGTATGCCATGCAAATATGGCAGAAAATTAGTAAATTTGCGCCAAACGCAATAAAAACGATATTTACGATGAAAGATTTGAATCGCATTAAGGTTGTTCTTGTGGAAAAGAAGAAAACCAACAAATGGTTGGCAGAGCAGCTCGGGAAAGACCCTGCTACTATATCAAAGTGGTGTACCAACACCTCTCAGCCCGACTTGGCAACATTGTCGAGGGTGGCGGCTCTGCTTGATGTGGACATGAAGGACTTGCTCAACTCTACCAAGGAGGAAGGAGTCATCTTCTATCGGAAATAGAAGACAAAAAGTACAAAGTTAGTGCATTCTGTTGTGTCTAATGGCGTATGTGGGGAACATGGACTAACTTGGATGATACAGAAATGCCTGTTCCTGAGTATAATAGTATAATTTTGCACTCAATTATGGCAACGAAAGAAAACGATAATACAGCAACATCTCAGAATGAGATAGTACTGGGAGAGAACGAAATGGTTTGTTCTCTCACCAATCGCGTGGTGAAGGCTACGGATAAGGAGATGACGTTACAGTCTATGATTGCGATGATGGCCGAAGAGTATGGCTTTGCATCGGAAGACATGGAGCGTGACTTCAAAGTGAAATATGAGGACCAGGATAGTGGCAAGACCAAGACGCAGAAGGTGGACTTGGCCATCTTCAATGCTGGGCATGCCCACGATGCCAGCGAGCTGATTCGCTTTATCATCGTTGCCAAGGATGCCAAGGTGAAACCCAACGACAAGAAGGCCGGTGTGGAAGCTACAACCGACAACATCCTCTGTGCCACCGACTGCGAGTTTGCCTGTTGGACCAACGGCGAAGACCTGCAGTATGTCCATGCCTGTGAGGATGACTTCGGTCAGGTGACTTGCGAAGCCATCTCCGACTTCCCAGGTGAGGGGCAGACGCTTGCCGACCTTGAAGCACAAGGCGAGCGTGCCATGCCACGTAAGCCTGCCAACGAGTCGCTCGTAAAGACATTCAAGCGTTGCCATGACTATATCTACGGCAATGAGGGCATGAAGAAGACTGCCTTCTGGGAGTTGCTCAACCTCATCTTCTGTAAGCTCTATGACGAGAAGCGTCGTTTCTCCGATGCAAAAGAAGGCATCAGCTATCGCCGTCGTTTTTGGGTTGGCGTAAAGGAACAGAACACGAAGGAGGGACAGGCTGCTGTGGCAGAACGCATCAAGGGTATTTTTGAGGACTTGAAGGATAGTCACGTGTTCAGAGACGTGTTCGACGGAAGCGAGCAGATTAACCTCTCTGACCGTGGACTTGCCTATGTTGCCAGCGAGCTTGCCAAGTATTCGTTCCTCGACGCTACCGTCGATGTGAAGGGTACTGCCTACGAGACCATCGTCAGCAACACCTTGAAGCAGGAAGCTGGTCAGTTCTTCACTCCGCGCAACATCATTAAATGTATGGTGGAGATGATGGACCCCGACCAAAACACCCGTGTACTCGACCCAGCTTGCGGTTCGGGCGGATTCCTCGTGATGGTACTCGACCATGTGCGCCGTAAGATAGCCAAGAACCTCTACCCCGACCTTGACGAGGTACGCTTGGAGGCGAAATACAACTCGCCCGAGGTTAACGAAGCCGTGCGTGAGTATGCCGAGAAGATGATTTTCGGCTTCGACTTCGACCCCGACTTGAAGAAGGCGGCACGCATGAACATGGTGATGGCTGGCGACGGTCATTCTAATATCTACAACATCAACTCGCTCGACTATCCTCATGGCAGCAAGCCCGACGTGCCTCTTATTGCGGAAGCTGTAAACCAGAGTATTGCCAATAGTGCTGACAAGAGTTTCAAGTTCGGCACTTCCGACGACAATGCCCAAGGTAAGTTCGATATGGTATTTACGAATCCTCCGTTCGGCACGAAGGTGGAAGTGGACCAGGAGATAGCTGAACGCTACGAGCTGAACAGCAAGGCCCCCGAGGTGCTCTTCATCGAAGCATGCTACAACTTCTTGAAGCCGGGCGGCAAGATGGCTATCGTACTTCCCGACGGTATTCTCGGCAACCCCAACACAGAGAGTGTGCGCCTATGGATATTGAAGCATTTCAAGTTGATAGCCAGCGTAGACCTTCCCGTAGAAACCTTCCTGCCACAGGTAGGTGTGCAAGCGTCGCTCCTCTTCCTCCAGAAGAAGACCGATGCCGAGATGCTTGTGCCGCTTGACCAAGAGGACTATGATGTCTTTATGGCCATTGTGGAGCAAGTGGGCAAAGACCGTCGTGGCGTACCTGTTTACGAGAAGGACGATGACGGTGCAGAGATTCTCTTTGAGCACACCAAGAAGTGGCTTTCCATTACCGAGAACGGCAGAGAGATAGTGAAGCAACGCAAAGAACGTATCAAGCATCTGGCTGATGACCTTCCAAAGGTTGCAAATGCTTATGCGGAATTTAAGGAGGGACGAGTATGAAGGTTTCCACCATTAACATAAAAGACGTAAGGTCAGCACGTCTGCGTACCGATGCCAGTTATCATTTAAGCGAAGGACAAGTTGTTCAAAAGAACATTGCATCTTCACCATATCCTTTGATGCAGATAAAAGATGTGTCAAGTGATATATTTATAGGTAATAGAGCGAAACGTGTCTATGTGAGCAGTGCAGAGCATGGAATTCCTTTTCTGAGTAGCTCGGACATTCTGAAAGGAGACTTGGAGCATGTAAAATTAGCTTCAAAGAAATACACTCCAGAGATAGACAGGATGTTGCTTCAAAAGGGATGGACATTGATTTCTCGTTCGGGAACTATTGGTAATTGCGCTTTCGCTACCGCGAAACATGCTCAGAAGCTTGCTTCTGAGGATGTTATTCGGCTAGTGCCGAATAACATCCTCAGAGGAGGCTTAGTTTATGCATACCTCGCCTCCAAGTATGGGCACTCGTTGCTTACTCAGGGTACATTCGGAGCTGTCATCCAACATATTGAGCCGGATTTCGTCGGTTCTCTCCCCATTCCTCAATTTCCCGATTCCTTCCAAAAGGAAGTGGATGA
>CAVKNU010000268.1:0-3057 GCA_963657465.1 Lachnospiraceae bacterium | reverse complement strand
AGTGTACCATACCGTGAATCTCTGGGCGCAACTCGTCGAGCAACTTCTTGATGACAGGAGCATAAGTACGAGTAGGAGAGAGTACTAGCTCGCCAGCATTGATAGGTGAGCCTTCCACCTCGTCGGTCAACTTGTACTTGCCGCTATATACCAATTCCTCTGGCACTGCGTGGTCGTAGCTCTCAGGATATTTCTCTGCGAGATACTTGGCGAATACGTCGTGGCGAGCGGAAGTCAAGCCGTTGCTACCCATACCGCCATTGTACTTCTTCTCGTAAGTAGCCTGACCCGTAGAAGAGAGACCCACGATGACATCACCCGGACGGATGTTGGCATTGTTGATGACGTCGCTGCGCTTCATGCGACAGGTCACGGTAGAGTCAACGATGATGGTGCGCACGAGGTCGCCCACGTCGGCAGTCTCGCCACCAGTAGGGTAGATGCCGATGCCCATCTCACGCATTTCGTGGAGCAAGTCGTCGGTACCATTGATGATAGCAGAGATAACCTCACCCGGTACGAGCATTTTGTTGCGACCGATGGTGGAAGAAACCAAGATGTTATCGACAGCACCTACGCAAAGCAAGTCGTCGGTGTTCATCACGACAGCATCCTGGGCGATGCCTTTCCATACAGAGAGGTCGCCAGTCTCTTTCCAGTACATGTAAGCGAGGCTCGACTTGGTGCCAGCACCGTCGGCATGCATGATGTTGCAATACTCAGGGTCTCCACCCAAAATGTCAGGGATAATCTTACAGAAAGCCTGTGGGAAAATACCCTTGTCGATGTTCTTGATGGCGTTGTGCACATCTTCTTTAGCTGCGCTTACACCGCGCATCATATAGCGATTGTCCATATCTTTGTTTATAATTTATATTCTCTTTTGAATTTGATTACAGCTGCTCTTTTCCTTCCCAGAAATCCCATGAGGCGAAAGCTTGAAGGAGCAGCATCTCCAGACCGTTCTTGACGGTAGCTCCCTGGGCGGCACCCTTCTTCATGAAGAGTGTCTCGTCAGGATTGTAGATGAGGTCATATAATAAGGTGTGGCTGTCCATCGCTTCATAAGGCAGCGGAGGACATTCGTCCACATGTGGGTACATGCCCACAGGAGTGCAGTTGACAATGACATTGTATTCCTTGATGATCTCTGGAGTGATCTTGTCATACTGTATGGTGCCTGGACGTTCGTATCGACTCACGAAAACAGTCTCAAGTCCGAGTGATTTCAGACCGTAGTTGATGGCCTTGGAAGCTCCACCTGTACCGAGGATCAAAGCCTTTTTGTGGAAAGCTTCGACGAAAGGTTCGATGCTTTGGGTGAATCCGATGACATCACTGTTGTATCCCTTGAGGATGGTATCTTTTCCTTTGTGTTCCACTCTTACCACGTTGACAGCTCCGATGGCATTTGCCTCTGGGCTTACATAGTCGAGAAAACTGATGACCTTCTCTTTGTAAGGGATGGTCACATTAAATCCTTTCAGCTCAGGGTTGGAGTCAAGCACCTCTGTCAAATCATCAATGGATGGAATCTCGAAGTTGATGTATTTGGCATTGATGCCTTCATTCTCAAACTTCTCGTTGAAATAGTTTTTTGAGAATGAATGCCCCAAGGGATAACCTATGAGTCCATACTTGTCCATAATAATGAATAATTTATTTTTTTATAATTAATAATTCAGAGCATTCCTGCTTCTTAATGTTTTTTGCCAATTTCTTATTTCGTCGCGAAATACAGGGTGCAGATGCCGAAGGTGAGTCGCTTGAACTCGGCTTGCGCGAAACCTGCTTTCTTGAGCACCTCCATCATCACTTCGCCCTGTGGGAATGCAGCGATGGTCTTGTTGAGGTAACTATAGGCGCTCTGGTCTTTGGATATCAGTTTGCCATAGATCGGCAATACTGTATTGGAATAGATGCTGAAGAGCTGTTTCATTGGGAAACAGACAGGGGTGGTAAGTTCTACGATGCAGAGGTGTCCACCTTTCTTGAGCACTCGGCACATTTCCCGCAAGCCTTGGTCTAGGTTTTGGAAATTGCGGATGCCAAATGCGGCAGTCACGGCATCGAAGGTGTTGTCGGCGAATGAAAGGTTGAGGCAATCTTCCTTGGCAAAGCTGATGGTCTCGTCCAGTTTGAGTCGTTTCACCTTCTGGCGTCCAATCTCCATCATACCTTCCGAAATGTCGGCTCCAATGAGCTGGTCGGGATGAAGTATCTGGGCTGCTAGTATGGCAAAGTCGCCTGTGCCCGTAGCGATGTCGAGCATCTTCTTGGGAGAGAATGGTGCAAGACGCTTGATAGCCTTCTTGCGCCATCCTTTATCGATGTCCCATGAGAGTCGATGGTTGAGGGTGTCGTAGGTAGGGGCGATGTTGTCAAACATCTCCTCTACCAACTTTCCCTTGTCTCCTGTGCCCTCATAGGGCTTGATTTGTTCTTGTTTATACATTATTATATATTACTTGCGTGTTGCGAGCCATTCGCTAACGTTCTTCTCGATGCGAGCAGCGATGTCACCTTCCTCGGTAGCCTTGTCGAACTTCTCACCTGTGATGTGCTCGTAGAGCTCGATGTAGCGGTCGGATACGCTCTCTGCGTATTCATCGGTAATCTCTGGCATGGTCTGACCTGGCTCATTCATGAAGTTATGCTCAATCAACCACTGGCGAACGAACTCCTTGGAGAGCTGGCGCTGTGGTTCGCCCTTCTCGAATTTCTCCTCGTAACCATCAGCATAGAAATAGCGGCTAGAGTCTGGAGTATGAATCTCGTCGATGAGATAAACCTTGCCGTCGCGCTTACCAAACTCATACTTGGTATCTACGAGAATCAATCCCTGCTTAGCGGCAATCTCCTGACCACGCTTGAAGATGCGACGGGTGTAATCCTCCATCACGGCGTAGTCCTCAGCACTAACAATGCCCTGTGCGATAATCTCTTCCTTAGAGATGTTCATGTCGTGACCCTCGTCAGCCTTGGTGGTAGGAGTGATGATTGGCTCTGGGAAGCGCTCGTTCTCACGCATTCCGTCAGGCAACTTCACGCCACAAA
>CAVKNU010000267.1:0-3059 GCA_963657465.1 Lachnospiraceae bacterium | reverse complement strand
TCTATGAGATGGTGCCAAGACAGTTGCTTGACCGGCCGAAGCGTGGCTTCGTTCCTCCTACCAAGGATTGGTTCCTTGGTGAAATGAAGGAGGACTTGCTGGCTACGGTTTCCCGTCATAATATAGAAAAGATGTTACCGGAATTGGATGCAGACAAGTTTATTCAGATGCGGGATAGATTCGTAAATGGTGAGAAGATCAGTTCAAGACTGTTCTTTACGGCTTATACCTATATAAAGTGGTTTGAAAAATACGTAAAATATTAGCACACATGAAAACAAAAATTGTATATACTTTACATGCGGAAAAAGATTTTTTGTTTATGGAGGAATGTTGGGCTTCGGTATATTCCTTGCGCCTCTTTCATCCAGATGCGTATGTGTGTTTGGTAGTTGACAGGAAAACTCGCGAATATATAAGTAAGTATTCGGAATTTTGCAAATTGTTTACCGAAATAGTCTCGGTGGAAGTTCCTGAATATTATGGAAGAAAGGAAAAATCCAGGGAATTGAAGACAAAGAGCCGCTTGTTTGTAAAAGGTCCTATGTTGTTTCTCGATAATGATACGATTATCTGTAAGCCTTTGGACGAAATAGACAGCCTTTCCTGTGACATTGCTGCTGTTCCTGAAACGCATTTGCCTTTGCTTGAAATGCCTTTCTCTCCTTTGGGAACTATAAAGGCTACTTTCGGAATAGATGCAAGTGACAGTAAATATTACTTCAACTCTGGAGTGATATATGCAGCGGATAATGAACGAACTCGTGCATTTTTCAAGAAATGGAACGAGAACTGGACTTATTCTTGTGTTGAGAAAGGAATATCGCAAGATGAACCTGCTTTTCTTAAGACCAATCGGGAATTTGAAAATATGATACAGGAATTGCCTGGTATCTACAATGCTCAGATTCAAATGAGCTTGAAGTATTTTGCAGATGCGGCAATTATCCATTGGTGGCATTTGAATTTTATAGAAGATCAGAGCTATTGCCCTTTTTTCAGTCAGGAAATCTATAGAACGATAAAGCGGGAGAAGAAAATTTCGCCTCAAGTGGAAGAGCTTATACGAAATTGCAAACAGTCTTTTGTTTCTCCAAGTATGCCAGTGGGTATAGACCAAATGTATTTTTTGTTTTCTCCTATAGGCGTTATTGGGGGCAAAATATATAAAGAGGGTGGGGTAGCATCCTACCTGATGCTAAAAGCAGTAAAATTATTGGAGAAGATTCATAAACTGACAAAGAAAAGATGATTTCGGTTATTGTTCCAGCGTATAATGCCGAGAAAACTATAAGGCAATGTGTGAAATCGATACAGGCCCAGACTTATGATGATTGGGAGTTGATTCTTGTAGATGATGGAAGCAAGGATGGGACTCTTGTAGTTTGCCAGTCTTTCGATGACTCCAGAATAACGGTCTTGCATCAGCCTAATGGAGGAGTAAGCTCTGCTCGCAACAAAGGCTTGGATTTTGCCAAGGGTGAATATGTCGCTTTTGTAGATGCTGATGATTATATAGATTTTGGCTATTTGAAAATGTTATCTCGGGGTTTGGACAAGGACTTGGTTATTACCGGTTTTTGTTATGACAATCAACCGGAAAATTCTTCTTTCCAACTTTCCTTATCAAACAAGGAAGAGATAGGCGCACAGATTTCTACTTTGATAAATGCAGACCAATTATGTTATCCTTGGGGACGTTTGTTTAAGCGTTCCATCATCGAACAATATCATATCCGTTTTGATGAGAACATGCGTTTTGCAGAGGACAACATTTTCAACTGGGAATACCTTTGTCATGCAGAGTCGCTTTATATAGATACCACTCATAAGGTTTATCATAAGTCCTCAGATGAAAGTGGGCAAGGCTATAATCTTTCTTTTGAAGAAATGGACTATATTGATGGTCGATTGTTTGATTTGTCGAAGAAACTGGAGCAAATTTATAAAATTCAGTTGAAACTGGATAACAAACAACTGATGCATGTCTTGTTTTTGAAGGACATGCTGCAAATGACCGCAACTCAATGGCTTGGATATTACAAAAAATATCATCCGAAAGGGACAGAAAAAGAAGGCTACGACTTTGTGATGCAGACGGTCTACTATATGTCGCTGGTAGATTTGGCAAGAACAGAACTCTGGCGGGAGAAAAAGGAAAAATTAGATAGGTTGTGTTATTTCTTGGATAGTCCAATGAAACTGATACTATCTTCCAAGTTGAAGACCCGTTTCCTTTTACCATTCATAAAATTACGGCTTTACAAGATGAGTTCTTGGTTTGTTGATAAACTGATGAAATGAAGGATCATGTTACATATTACAGATAAGCATAACTGTTGTGGTTGTTCTGCATGTGCACAAAAATGTCCAAAGCATTGTATTGATATGGTGGAAGATCAGGAAGGTTTCCTCTATCCATCTGTTGATGCTTCTGCTTGCATAGATTGCGGACTATGTGAGCAGGTCTGTCCTATGTTGGATGTTTCTCCGAAATTGAAACCTTTGGAATTTTTGGCGGCAGTTAATAGTGACAAGGAGGAACGTAGGAGAAGTTCTTCTGGTGGCATTTTCATCGCCTTGGCAAAACTTGTTGTCAATAATGGTGGTGTGGTTTTTGGAGCTGTCTTTGATGAGAATTGGGAAGTTCATCATACTTTTGCCAATTGTATAGAAGATGTTTATCCGATGATGGGGAGCAAATATCTCCAAAGTCGGATAGAAAACTCTTACTCTGAAGTTCTCGCAATGTTGAAACAAGAGCGTCTGGTCCTTTTTGTTGGGAGTCCATGCCAGATTACAGGGCTTCGCTCCTTCCTTCGCAACAAAGACTACCGGAATTTGGTTACTGTGGATTTCTTGTGTCATGGTGTACCAAGTCCTGGGGTTTGGAGAAGTTATTTGAAAGAAACAGTTGTAGAAACAATGCCGCCTTTGGCGGCTGTTGGAAAAAATTCCGTTTTGTTGTCCGTCAAAGGTCCGCCTCTAAGGCGGACGAAAATTCGGGTCACCTGCAAAAACGTGTGGAAAGCCAATCGCAATAAATGTCTTCGTTTTAC
>CAVKNU010000266.1:0-3082 GCA_963657465.1 Lachnospiraceae bacterium | reverse complement strand
AAAGATACATTTTTTATTTTTCTCCACCAAATATTTAACATAAAAAAAGGTTAGCTTACAGGATGTAAGCCAACCTCAAAAAAATATTTCGGAACACCGAAATAAAATAATGTGCTGCAAATATACGCTTTATTTCAGTAACGTCCAAATATTTTAAGCACAAAAATTCATTTTTAACATTGTGTTCGCTTACAAATAAAAAAAAATGTTTACCTTTGCAGACAATCAAGAAAAAGGACGAATGTTCCTATACAAAACAAACTATCTACAAAGCATTTATTATATCTATTTTAAAACTATATGAAATACTTAAAAACATTATTCGTTTTTCTACTTTTTCCTATGTGTTGCTTAGCTAGCAATGGATGGAATGAGAAAGAGTACAAACAAATCGAAGAGAGCATTTCATTGCCTCAAATGAGTGAGCGCCAATTTCTTATCACAGCATTTGGCGCCAAGACTTCTGCTTCTGCCGCACAGAACCAGAAAGCCATCAATCGAGTTATTTCCTTGGCCTCGAAGAGAGGTGGAGGAAAAGTTGTCATTCCTAAAGGAACTTGGAATACAGGTGCTTTGGAGTTGAAAAGCCATGTAAACTTAGTCATCGAAGAGGGTGCCATTTTACACTTCGCTTTCGAGCCAAGTCTATATCCTTTGGTAAGGACTTCATGGGAAGGTCTTGCATGCTGGAATTACTCTCCATGCATCTATGCTTACCAAGCTACCGACATTGCCATCACAGGAAAAGGTACTATCGACGGTGGAGGAAGCAATGACACCTGGTGGCCTATGAATGGCAACCCTAACTTTGGATACAAGGAAGGAATTACCAAAGAGTGCCAAAGACTTGGTTCTCGCGCCAAACTCCTTAAACAAGCAGAAGACGGAGTAGATTTCGATGAGCGTAAGTTTGGCATGGGACAAGGTTTGCGCCCTCAACTGGTAAACTTTGTTCGTTGTGAACGCATCTTGATTCGTGATGTCAAGATGCTCAACTCTCCTTTTTGGGTAATCCATCCTTTGCTTTCCAAAAACATTACGGTTGACAATGTAACCATTTGGAATGAAGGTCCTAACGGAGATGGTTGCGACCCAGAAGCTTGTGAGAACGTATTGATTCAAAATTGCACCTTCCATACGGGAGATGATTGTATTGCCATCAAGAGTGGACGCAACAACGACGGTCGCCTTTGGAACCAACCTTCACGCAACATCATCATCCGTAATTGCAAAATGGAAGATGGCCATGGCGGTGTTGTTATTGGCTCTGAGATTTCAGGCGGTTGTGAAAACGTGTATGCTGAGAATTGCGTCATGGATTCTCCACATCTAGATCGAATTTTGCGCATCAAGACCAACAACTGTCGTGGTGGTTTAATCCAAAACGTCAATATGCGCAACATAACTGTAGGTCAATGTAAAGAAGCTGTTGTCAAGATCAACCTAGATTATGAACCAAAAGAAGTATGCTATCGTGGGTTTGAGCCTATCGTCCGCAACGTAAATGTTGAAAAAGTAACTTGCCAGAAAAGTAACTATGGTGTACTCGTCATTGGGCGTGACAATGTGGAGAATGTAACAGACATCCATATTAAAGATTGCCAATTTAATGGTGTCACCAAACAACCTGTCAAGATTACAGGCAAGACCAAGAATATCACATTCGAGAACTTGTTCATCAATGGTTCACTCGTTCTCAACCCAGGCGAGCAACCTTACAAACATTACAGCGAGTGGCTCACTTATAGCGAGATGAAACGTGTGCCACATCCATACAACCTAGACTTCAGTCCCAACAAGCCACGTTGGAGTTATGTCATGGGCATAGAACAAGAAGGAATGCTTGACACATATCTTATATATAAGGAAGGAAACGAAGCCATCATCAATTATCTGAAAGAATACCCAGCCAAGATGATTGACGAAAAAGGCAACATCACAGGATATAAATACGAAGATTTCAATCTTGACAACGTTCGCACTGCCAAGTATATTCTTCGTATGCACAACCTATTCCCTAGCAAAGGTACAGAGAAAGCACTCAAAACACTGTTCAAACAGTTGGAGAATCAGCCACGAACTAAAGAAGGAGTGTATTGGCACAAAGCTATCTATGCCAACCAGGTATGGCTTGATGGCATATTCATGGGCTTGCCATTCTACTCCGCTTATGCTGTTCAAAATATGAAAACAAAGAAAGCAGAAAAATATCTGAACGATGCTGTTGATCAAATGGTTAAGACCGACAAGCGCACCTACGACCCAGCCACCCAATTATGGAAACATGCATGGGACGAAACACATCAACAATTTTGGGCAAACAAAGATAACGGTCAGAGCCAGCATACATGGGCTAGAGCCTTAGGATGGTATGTGATGGCTATGCTGGAATGCCTGGATGCCATGCCAGAAAACTATGCGCGTAGAGGTGAGGTCATCGACTTGCTCAACAAGGCTATGGCAAGCGTCGTAAAATACCAAGACAAGACCACAGGGGTATGGTATGATGTCATGGATGTAAAAGACGACCGTAACTACCTAGAAAGTACAGCTTCTTCCATGTTTGCCTATGTCATGCTTAAAGGCTATCGCAAAGGATACCTCGGAGAGAAATATCGCCAAGCAGGAATCAAAGCTTACAACGGAATCATCAAGCAGTTCATCAGAGTCAATGCAGACAAGACCATCAGCTTGACTCAATGCTGTGAAGTAAGCGGTCTTGGTCCTGGCCCTGGCCCATACGTAAAGAAGCCTAACTACAAACGTGACGGTAGTTTTGAGTATTATATCAGCGAGCCAATCCGCGACAATGACCCTAAGGGTGTAGGTCCATTTATCTGGGCTAGCCTCGAAATGGAGCAACAAGGATTTGTCGTAGGTATGTAAACGTTTACGTGTTAAAACAACTCCTAACGTTTGCATATATACTTAAAATATCGTATTTTTGCACGCAGAATAATTAATTTTTACTAATCTAACCAAAATAAATGTATGTCTGGTAATTTAAACAAAATCAAACTTGGGTTGATTGCCATGCTGCTTTTTATCGTAGCTAGTGTATCTGCCCAAACCGTAAAGGGTA
>CAVKNU010000265.1:0-3100 GCA_963657465.1 Lachnospiraceae bacterium | reverse complement strand
CCGAAAGTTATCTTTTGACTGTTGGGAGCTTGAATTTCCATGACACCTGTATGGTCAGGACCACGGAAGTTCATCAACCCCAGTTTATGTTCCACAACATCACGTGCATAACGCAATGTAGTACCGTAAATTCCACACATAAAAAAAATACAAATTACATATCACAAACTCGTCCCAGCAAAGTCATGTTTCCCTTGGAATCATAATATGGTGCATTAGCAGAATCCTTGAAGCTCAATTTATAAATAAAACGGCTTGTATCTGCAAATATCGCATCAAATTGCTCTTTGGAGCAAGGTTTAGAAATCATCGTTTGAAGTATCCAAATGTTAGAGTTGTTGTATGGAACTGCATCTAACATTTTCCTGACAGACGGTATATGATTATACAAGATATTAAATATATAATCCATCCATACATAGTCAACTATATCGTCGTATCGTTTCCAATATTCCACGAATATATCCAAAGTCACACGCATCATCAAATTATGACGATGACACGCCATAAAGAAGGTACTCCATCTACCTGCACACACATTCACATCATCCTTTATGTCCAATCTGTTGGTATAAAAATCTGAAGTTGTCACGATGCTTGGAATAGGCTGGGTAAGCAATAGAGTACAATCCATCCAAACACCTCCATAATGATAAAGCAAGGCAATACGTACAATATCTGAAAAATGAGTACGAGATATTTTCCCTTCCCTATATTTTTGCCAAACGACATCATCCAACGACAAATAATCCTTTACAGTATTTTCCGACACTACAACAACCTTACACCCATTGCTGTTCTTTCTAATCAAGGAAATACATGACTTAACCATCTGCGGAATATCAGAAGTGTCATTCCAATATAGCCAGATTGTAGCTGGTTCGTCAGAAATATATTTTTCCCCTTTGGAATAAACAGGCATATCCTTATATGGTTGAACAACATCCAAGAAAGATACCCAAAATTGATTCATTCGTTCAAATACCTTTTGCTTGTCCTCAGGATTTCTTAGACGCAACAAGAATTTTGTATGAATCTTCCAAAGCAACAAGGTATAATCAAATCCAGCGATCTTACCCTTACGATAAGCATCCTTATATATTTTCACATTACGCTGAATTTTGTCTTTTATAATTTGCAAGAACTTCATTATCATGTTATTTTGTTATATCACAAATTATTTCACTAAGGTATTGTTTGTCTCTGCATTCCTCTACAATAAAACCATTAACGGCCTCGTTGGTATATTTCCCCTTTACAGCACCACCATGCCCAGTACCTCTAAGATACCATTCATACTCAATATCAAGATGCCCTATATCCACAGCTTGATAGCCAAGTTTAGCGAGGTCATAAGCTAAGATTGTTGCTGTCGGACCGTATGAAAGAAGAATGAGGTTACCATCCTTAGGATTCACATGAGAAGTTATGGCCTGAAGCATTTCGTCATAGTGGGAAAAACCATTGGTGGAATATCCAAGGATTCTGTGCAATGATTTGGTATTGTCATACAAACCATTTCCCACACCTGTACGGCTTTGTGTACCTTCCACGATTACAACATCACGATTATCCCATATCTTTCTCAACAAATTCAGTTGGCGTGTACTACGGCTACGATCATGGTACTCAATGTAAAACCGGGAAATCTGCGTATCTACATAGGTCCTTTTATCAGAAAGACAAGGACGCAAGAATTTACCATACTTGCAAACAAAGTCTCCCCAAAAGGTTCGGGTTATTCCTACCGTTCCATCCACATTCTTAAGGAAATGCGGTAAGCCGACCACATGGTTGGGTGCATCAGTTGCCGAGAGTACATGTCGCAGCCGTTCCACAAGCTTTGCATCGCAATTCTGAAACCCTACTCTCATTCCCCAGAAAAAGGATAATTCTCCATCCCCAAACCTGCTCACAGAGCAGCGATGATCTATGATATATTGAATGGAAGAGAAAGAGTCCAGAATTGTCAGGTCTTGAAATGCTCGTCGCGCCTTAGAATGCACCACAAGCCATCTATAACGGCGCATAATACCGTTTACTATTTTGTAATATATATGTTTCATAATAAAACAGTACAATTTTACAATGGGGCATTTAATGTATCGAAACTTTCTTGATAGCCATACCTGCATCTGCCAAAAGCGCAGTCCAATCCGCATCTTTTACATCAAATAGATATCCTACCCCTTATATAGTGGGCCAACATACGAGGCTTAAATAGCCCCAAATCATTCGGACATTGCCAAAGAAGGCGAAGGAAGTCTAAAGGCCGGCAGGAATATATATAGTTTTGGATGTTGCCGTAAATCTTTTGCTTATACTCTTTGGTTACTGTTTCCAAGAACTCAGAATCTTTTTCTTTTTCAAATCGGCTCATGAACTTTTTCATCCAATGATAGTTCATATATGTGGCAGTCACTTTCTTCCTACTGTCTTCTGGATTGCCCCATTGCCCGGAAATATTCACATCAGAATTGCGAACATTGAAGGTTACGCCCTGAGTCATGCAGCAACCATTATCAGCCATCAAGAAATTGGTAACGTCATCAGAAAACCAAGCTGAAGGGAAATCTACAAACTTACCCTTTTCTTTCAAAAGAGCGGTTTTATAAACAAAACTTGCCACACCACCAGCCCAATCCTTTTGATAAATACGATGAATAAAATGAAGATTGTCAAGCCATTCTTCTGTAACACACTCTTCCTTACTAACTTTTCCTTTCCAGTCTATCACACGAGAACGAGCACGCAAGAGATTCGCTTTCGAGTATTTACCCAAAAGTCCGTCTGCTTCTTCCAGGAATTTTGACTCATAGACATCATCATCACTTGCCATGATGAGGTATTCCGTATCACACATATCTACCAGCAAGTTCCAATGAGAGACAAGGCTCTTGCCTCCCATGTTTTTCTCGTTGCGTCGGAAAGAGAAACGGACATCGTTACCACACACCTTCTTATATATGGATTCTAAGTTTTCCGGCGAGCAGTCGTCGCTCACCAACACCTTGAAATCTGTGTAGGTCTGATTCTTGATACTTTGCAAGGCTTCCTCAAAGAATGAAGCCTTATAGGCAGGAAGGAGAAATGTATATTT
>CAVKNU010000264.1:0-3108 GCA_963657465.1 Lachnospiraceae bacterium | reverse complement strand
GCATGTCGGGACCGATGAAGTGGGCAAACTCCTCTGGCGAAATCTCGCCCAATCCTTTGAATCGGGTGATTTCCGGGTCAGGACCTAGTGCCCTGATGGCCTGCTGGCGCTCCTCATCACTGTAGCAATAGTGCGTGATGAAGTCGCCCTTCTTCTCCTTAGCCCCAAGTTTGGCATCGGCATCAGCCACTGCCTGCTTGTTCTTGATCTTGGTTCGCTTGTTGCGTACACGGAACAATGGGGTTTGGAGCACGTAGACGTGTCCCTTCTTGATGAGGTCTGGGAAGAACTGCAGGAAGAAGGTGATGATGAGCAGTCGGATGTGCATTCCATCCACATCGGCATCGGTCGCAACAATCACCTTGTTATAGCGCAATGAATCCAATCCGTCCTCGATGTCGAGGGCAGCCTGGAGGAGGTTGAACTCCTCGTTCTCGTAAACCACCTTCTTGGTCAGTCCGAAGCTGTTGAGTGGCTTACCACGCAGAGAAAAGACCGCCTGGGTGTTCACGTCACGGCTCTTGGTGATACTTCCGCTGGCAGAGTCACCCTCAGTGATAAAGATAGACGATTCTTCCTTGCGGTCGTTCTTGGCATCGCTGAAATGGATGCGACAGTCGCGGAGCTTGCGGTTGTGGAGGTTCGCCTTCTTGGCACGCTCACGAGCCAACTTGGTGACGCCAGCCATCGCCTTGCGCTCACGCTCGCTCTCCTTGATTTTATTCTCCAGTATCTCAGCCACGTCCTTATGGATGTGGAGATAATTATCCACCTCTTTCTTGATGAAGTCGCCCACGTACTTGTTGATGGTCTCTCCACCGTTTGGACTCATCGTGGTGCTTCCGAGCTTAATCTTGGTCTGACTCTCGAAGACAGGCTCCTCCACATTCAAGGCAATGGCAGCAACAATGCCACTACGGATGTCACCATACTCATACTTGCCAAAGAACTCCTTGATGGTCTTGGCAATGTGCTCCTTGAAGGCACTCTGATGGGTACCGCCCTGGGTGGTGTGTTGACCATTGACGAAGGAATAATACTCCTCGCCATACTGATTGGTATGGGTAAAGGCTATCTCAATGTCCTCGCCCTTCACATGGATAATCTCATACAAGCCCTCGTTGGTCATGTTGTCGGTCAAGAGGTCCTTCAATCCATGGCGGCTGAGGATGCGACGACCATTGTGCATGATGGTGAGACCGGTGTTCAGATAAGTGTAGTTGCGAAGCATCGTCTCCACAATGTCATCGTGGAAACTGTAGTTCTTGAACAAGGTGTTGTCTGGCTCGAAGAAGATGTAAGTACCGTTCTCGTCCTCCGTCTTCTCGGTCTTGTCGCTCAAGAGATTACCTCGCTCGAACACCAAGTGGCGCACCTTTCCGTCACGATAAGACTTCACCTCGAAATGGGAGCTGAGGGCATTCACCGCTTTCACACCCACACCGTTCAGACCAACGCTTTTCTTGAACGCCTTGCTGTCATACTTACCTCCGGTGTTCAACACGCTGACAGCCTCCACGAGCTTACCCTGTGGGATTCCACGACCATAGTCGCGAACGCTCACACGCAGATTGTCCTCGATGTCAATCTCGATGCGCGAACCTGCATTCATCTTGAATTCGTCGATAGAGTTGTCCACCACCTCCTTCAAGAGCACATAAATACCGTCCTCAGGCAAGTTACCATCGCCCAAGCGACCAATATACATTCCCGGACGAGTACGCACGTGCTCCATGTCACTCAGGTGGCGGATGTTGTCGTCGGTGTATTCCACCGGTTGCTGCTCCTGAGGGGCATTGGTTAACTCTTCAGCTTCATTCAAGTTTTTGTTATTAATATCTTCAGGCATTGTTTCCTCCTATTTTATAATCTTCTTATAGCACTTGCGGCGCTTGTGCATCACTGGGTTCAAAGCTCCCCATTGTCCCTGGACACCCGCATTACTCTCCAGTTCCACCTGCGTCTCACCCCACTCGAATCCGTACTTCTGGTACCAAGGAATCAAGTCGGCAAAGAGCAAGGCATTGGCACCCTTGGCACGGTATTCAGGCAGGATGCCGATGAGCAAGAGGTCCACTATGTTGGTCTTGTGCTGCTTGATGGCTCTCAACACGTGCCACCAACCGAATGGGAACAATCGACCACGGCGGCACTTCTGCAAGGCATGAGCCAACGAAGGCATCGTAATGCCCACGCCCACAAGCTTGTGTTCAGGCTCCGTCCAGTCCTCAATGCAAGTGATGAGATTCCAATCCAGGAAGCCGAGATACGACTTGATGAGCTGGTCAATCTGCTTCTGGGAAAGCTCAGAATAGCCATAGAGGTCCTTGTAAGTATCATTGATGAGGTCGAAGATCTGCTGTCCCAATCCGCCCTCGAAAACCTCCTTCTTGGAAGTGATCTTGCGCACGTGCAGATTGTATCGTTTCTCTATCATCGACGCAATCTTCGTGTATTTCTCAGGCACCTCATCAGGCACAATCATCTTGAACTCCACATACTTGTTGTCCACCTCGAAGCCCTCCAAAGCCTCCAGGTGCTCAGGATAGTAAGAGTAGTTGTAGATGGTAGGCATGGTGCCAAGCTGGTCGAATCCCCAGGTAAGCATACCCTCTGGGTCCATATCGGTAAATCCAAGCGGACCTACCACATCCTCCATTCCTTTCTCACGACCATAGTCCTCTACAGCCTTGAGCAAGGCCTTGGAGACCTCACGGTCGTCGATGAAATCAATCCATCCGAAGCGAACCGTCTTGCGATTCCACTTCTTGTTGGCCTTATTATTGATAATAGCAGCGACACGACCTGCCAACTTGCCATCCTTATAGGCAAGGAAATACTCAGCCTCGCAGAATTCAAATGCTGCGTTCTTATCCTTGCTGAGCGTATTCATTTCGTCGCTAAAAAGATTAGGCACATCGTATTCGTTGCCTTCATAGAGGTCGTAATGGAAGTCAATGAACGTCTTCAAGTCCTTCTTGTTCTCGACCCTTTTAATTTCTATTAATGACATCTTATTCAAACTAGTTTGCTATGTTAAACATGCAAAAATAGCAATATTTAATCAAACGACCAAATATTGCTATTATTTTTGCAGTTTTTTAGGGA
>CAVKNU010000263.1:0-3109 GCA_963657465.1 Lachnospiraceae bacterium | reverse complement strand
TTTCCGTGTTCGAAAAAACTCAAACATCGCCCTCCCCGCCTTCGGGATGCTTTCGGGATGCCTTCGGCCCATCTCGTCACGTGCAAACGTGTTTTTCGAGCACCAAACCATTACAGAACAAACCTCTCATTCCGCATATTCCCTACAAAAACAGGCGCAATACATGAAATTTCCGCCACATAGAGCACGAACCGAGGAAAGATAACGCACGGGCAAAATCGCCTTTCGCATGCATTTCGGCACCTTTGTGAGCAAAATTTGCCCTCATTTTGTGCCTTTTTCGGGGGTAAATAAGGCTGAAATAGTACTTTTTCGGAGGCAGGAAGAAATATCTGTAACGCACAACAATCAGCTAAACCACTGATTATCAACCTTTGAGAAAAGCACAAACGAGAGAAATATTACAATTACAGTTATTTCAGTTTATTTTTCGGGAGGTTACTTTTTTCGTTTTCCTCCCATCTATATTATATATATACTTAATAATTAATTAGTTATATAGTATATATAAGGGAGACTGTAACATCCGCACCCTTTTTGTAACAACTGTAATAACTGTAATTGTAATGGCTTCTTGGAACCTACCCAATACGTTTCAAATGCATTTCAATTTTTCCTCTATCTTAGCATATAGTTTCCCCAACAACCACTTTTGCATAGGCGTTGTCATCATCATTCTTACCTTGTCAAAAGCACAACACAAAACGTAGATACCGACAACAAACAGTATCATCAATGCAAGTTGAGTAACTGTGGAATCTCCAAACTTCAATATTTCCCCCAACAAGGAAATGAAAAATGGACGTGTACGCTCATAATCCGTAATCAAATAAACGGATACTGCGGAACTTGACAAGAACAGCACTGCCTTACTAAGACGATCCGGTACTTTGATACGTAAGAACATACAGAACACACATATAGCCATGATGAGATTAAGAGGAGAAGCATAGCTGTTTTGGTCAAAGAATGTTATCGACTGTACCGCATACCGAACAAAACATGCCACCAAGAATAGACACATTGGCACATATAACCTATTTTTCAAGATGTCAACATATTTATCCCCCATACGCAACCAACATCCTAAAAGATAGACATTGATGAAATTAAAGATTCCGTGTCCACTTTCAAACGGCTCACAATGACGAATCCAGCCTAAATAGACATTGATGAAAGTTGAAACCAATAGCAACATGTAAAATTCTCTTTTGGTAGCTTTTTCTATAAATCTTTCCAATAAAGGAGCAATGAGCAACAATATCAAATAGACATGCATAAACCACCACGGATTTCTACTAAATGGCATCAACTCCGACCAAGCGACCTTGCCCCCCCATATAAACGTATATATTCCTCCCAACAATAAGGTGTAGAACATTGAGACCAAACATGTTTTGACAATCCCATTTTTAGAATTTCTCACCCCAAAATACCCTGTAATCAAAAGGAAAAGGTCAACATGGAACATTATAAATATGCTCAAACTACCAACTATCTGTCCTATCTTGCTTGTATTGTACTGCAAACCTGGCAGAAAATATGTATTAATATGGCTCAAAAAAATCAACAGCATCGCCAAAATGCGAACAAGTTCAACATTTAACTCTCTTTTCCGTACCATTTTATATCGCTTTTACCATGTATATCGCTTACTTGCAAACTCATAGTTCCTTATCTTCCTGAAATAGAAATTAAGGAACATGCGCCAAGGGCGCAACAATTTATTCTTTAATACTTCGCTACAAGGACGACCTATTTCTTTGGTTCTTTTAGCTAATATTGGGAAATCAGCCAATTGCTCCCAAGCCTTGGGATTATCCCTATCCTCCACCTGTGTTTCCTTAAAAGAGATTTCCACATGCGGAATCTGTTTTACCAACACGGAGAATGAACTTTGGTCATGGCGATGTTCCTTAAACCCCGGTTTATTAGGTACACTTGATTTATGGTCTGTTATCAGTTCTTTATCTATATCATTCAAGGAAATCCATTTTTCCATGAGTTTCATGGATACAGGGGATTTCATGACCATAAAACAACCACTCCATAACTGCAAAGACTTACAAATATTCTCCTCATCATATACCCCTGTTGCCTTTAGCAAGTCACCCTTTGTCCACTCTTGCTCCACATAAGGTTCTTGGAATGCCAAAATCGGTTTTTCGACGGATAACATCTGGACATATTCACCAAAACACTGAAGAGCCTTCGGAGTTGAGTTCCAACAGATACCGCCATCCGACCAAACAATCACAGCGCCATCATCAAGTTTATCCAAATAAAACTTTACAAGATCTGCTTTCCATTTCCAATAACCAAACCCTCTACGATAAAGCCACGGCTTTAATTTCCGCCAATAAGACTTATCGAAAGTATTGGTTTCATCACAGAAATGACGCTCTGTAAAAGGAAACTTTTCGGTATATGACTCCAATCGTTTCATTGCATTACGATAACGTCGGTCAGCAAATGAAACGAGGACTATTTTAGTTGGTTTATCCATCATAATATTCTTTAATTTTATCTATGTCGTTCAACAACTCCCAATGCTCATCAAACCATTCAAGCTTATTGTTCCACCATTTTATACGCGTCAAGAAATCAATAGTTTCTTCATCATACCGATAACCTATCACCTTGGCAGGCACACCACCTACAATGGCATACGGAGGAACATCTTTGGTCACAACCGCATGAGCAAGAACCACTGCCCCATCATGAATTTCCACACCTCCTATCAAGGTGACATCAATACCAATCCAGCAATCACTACCTATCTTATTTACCAATTCTCTTTCTGCATCAAAGTACCGAAACTCCTCCAACATCTGACGTTTAGCAAAAGTCTTATTTTGCGGATTCCGGCAATGGGACAAAGAAAAAAATAACGGCGAAGTGGAGACAAATGGAGCCTTATAAGCATGTAGCCCATTAATAAAAGTACACCGAGGACCAACAGAGGTAAAACGCCCGATGTCTGCGCTCACATTACACTCATGCCCAACATAACTTCCATAACCCATATTTCCATAATAAGAACTATGCTGTGCCACCATGTTCATCCCCTCAAACTGGCAGCGATGGGAGATATGAGAGGAATACCAAA
>CAVKNU010000262.1:0-3143 GCA_963657465.1 Lachnospiraceae bacterium | reverse complement strand
AACCGCTGCTTATCGTGATGCTGCTGTAGCAGAACCAACAGTTTCAACTCATGACGTATGTTGGGATGAGGACGAAATGGAAGAGGACGATGAGGCTTACAATACGGACTCTTATCCATTAGGTCGTTCCTTGCAGCAAGTTCAGGAACATTGTGCTCAATTTGAAGAACTTCGCAAGGATGCTTCTAGATGGTCTACTTGGGAAGAAGTAAATGAACGTTTACATCAAAAGCATCCATGGTTAAGATAATTGTAGAAAAACTGTTTGAGGAAGAACTCGATAATTGTTTGGATTTTGCTTACAATGAGTATGGACGGAAAACTGCTGCTCATTGGCAAGAAAGTTATGAGAAGATAATCAATGATTTGATGAAATTCCCAGAGTCTTATCCTCCTGTAAGAGAACTTCGTGGAGTTGGCGTTCTATTTCGTGGAGCAAGGTTAATGAATAATTTCAAAATCATATACCATTATAGTGAAGCAGAAAATACCGTTTATCTTCATGATTTGTGGAATATGAGAAGAAGTACAATGAATCTGAAAGGAAGATTCTATGAGTTTGAAAACGTTTAATTGAGCATAAAATGAAGAAGAAAGACTATCCTGCTGGTCGCTCTTTGGAGCAAGTAATGGCTCATTGTGAAAGCCTTCTTGATAAGTTGGACGACCCTAACTATGGTCGCCCTATAGAGGAATTTGAAGAGGAAATGCGTAAAATGATAGCTGAATGGAAATAAAGTCAGATTAGTTTTTTCTCCCGAAATATCAAAGCAGCGCCATAAAACCATAAACGATTATGACGCAAAGATTATTTCCCGAGAAATCGGAATCACAACCTAAAATCTATGCTTACCAAGATTTGTACAATCCCCATTTGAAAGGATTGCTCAAGGTGGGTTTGTGGAGCACGGCGATAACGAGAGAGGAGCTGTTTAGCGAATGAGATAGAATAATTAGTTGATGAGATAAATAAAAAGGTAAGAAAGTGAGGACTTCCCTTCATTTCTTACCTTTTTACTTTTTATAGAATGCTTACCATTCTACTTTATCGTTCAGAATGACACCATCTGTAGCGTCTTCAGCGGTGAAGGTTGCACCACGATACTGCACGCAGAGCATCAAGAGTGCCTCTGTGCCATTGTTGCGGATGCTGCGACGACCAGCAGGGGCTACTCTTACAACACTTCCTTCCTGAACAGGGAAGACCTCACCATCAACCTGGAACTCGCCCTTGCCAGCCAAGAAGAAATACAATTCCTCATGGTTCTTGTGGGTGTGGAGAAAACCTGTCTCCTGCCCCGGGGCGAAGCTTTGGAATGAGAACTCTGCGCCAGTGGCTTCTACACTCTGACCTCCGAATACCTTGCCAGGAATCTGAACCTCTGGTGCAAGCTGGAGCACGTAATCCTTGATTTCACTCAGTTTGCCAAAATCTGTGGCTGTAAAGTTCGCAGCCTTTGCGATAGTCTTTGTTTCTTTCATCTTGTTTGCTATTTTAAAGTTGTTATTGATTCTAATATGGAAAGCGGAAGGAATGGTAATCCTGATATTTCCTCTCGCATTTCCGAGTGCAAAGGTACGACAAATCTTTCGTTCACACAAGAAGGCACAAAAGGGTGAGATAGTTACTCGGAGGTAACTAATGGGATGAATGGGGAGGAGCGGAAAATCATCATTAACTAACATTAACTTCGTAAGTTTGGAGATATTAGGGAAGTTAGTTACTTTTGTAGCCTATTATAGAATATAAAGGATTTTAAGTAAAACTCAATATTAAAGGAAAGGCATCAGAAAATGGCTGGTATGATAAAAGAAAAGATATTCCAAGACTGTCCGATACGTAATGTCTTGGCTCGTATTTGTGACAAGTGGTCGATGCTTGTCATCTATACCTTGAATACGCATCGAGAAGAACCTGTTCGCTTCAATGCCCTTCGCAAGCTCATCCCCGACATTTCGCAAAAGATGCTCACCAGTACTTTGAGAACGTTAGAGATGGATGGCTATGTGAATCGCAAGGTTTATGCCGAGGTTCCGCCAAGGGTGGAGTATTCCCTTACCGACCGCTCCCTCTCCTTGATTCCTATCATGGACAATCTGATAGGATGGGCGGCAGACAATATGGCTCCCATCTTGAAGGATAGGGAGAGGAAGGCTGTATAATATAATTAAGGTGTAAACGAAAAAGGCGATATCGCCGTTTGCCTGGTACTCCCGATGTTGTGCTTCGCAAATATCGTACCTGCATCTTTGTGAATGGTTGCTTTTGGCATGGACATGAGAATTGCGATAAGTATCGCTTGCCGAAGACCCACATCGAGTTTTGGAGCCATAAGATAGCAAGGAAAAAGAGAGCGTACACTCATGGGGATAGAGTACACACTCAATCATATCTATTTGATGGATAGGGAGAAACCTAAGAAAAATTCTGCTTCTTCAGATAATGGTGAAACCACCGTAAAACCTTATCGCTTGCCTGAAAATGATGATTCGGATGCTGCGATGGTGGCAGAGGAGATGCCATCTAGGTCTTAGAAATGATAGGATAGGCTCAACAAGGAATTGCTTGAGCCGTTTATAGACAATCGAACCTGATTTTTAGCCTTTTTCTTATAGTGGTGGGACACGACAAAAAGGGGAATGCTGGTTGCCGTCAAGCACAAACCTGCGCTACAAATCCCTTCCCATATTTTTATGTCTTCTCGCCAATTGCTATTCGCATCAGGAAGATTGCAGATTATTCCGATGAATCCCGTGGCTGTTCCACATAAGCCTAGGCCCAAAGTACTGAAGGCACAAGCTTTAAGCACCTTATGCTTTTTCCAATAGACATTGTTTTTGTATTCATAATGATTCGGAATTTTCATAGAGTCCGAATCATTCGCTCCAGCTTGAATTGCTATAGCAAAATGCAGAAATAAAATAATAAAAAAATATCTCATATTACATCCCGATGGTATTCTCTAAGTTTCGCCTTTTCCTCTTCATACCTTATTCATATCATAGTAATTTATATGTAACAACCTCTATCTACTTTTGCCGCAGATTTAGAAGTAGAGCTGATTTTGCCTATATAATAGATAATAATAAAATAAAGATTGTATGAAGAAGAACGTAATGGCTCTCACCGTGGCAGGACTGTT
>CAVKNU010000261.1:0-3158 GCA_963657465.1 Lachnospiraceae bacterium | reverse complement strand
GATGGCATCATTCACCAAGGAGAGGCTGTAGGCATTGCTGCCCTCGCCACCCCAATGGTGCATCAGGTTGCGAAGCGTCTGCAAGGTTTGGCTCTTGAACGAGAAGAAGTCGGCTATCTCGTCCTGACGGAAGAGCGTTATCTCTCCCTCCGGCATCATAGCGTGTATCTTCTCCTTCAGCCGGATGAGCGAGCCGAACTTATATGCGTTCTGCAAGTCGGTCCATATTTCGCGCAGCACCTCCTTCTGCTTGCTGTTCCACTCGCCGCCCTGCTCGAGAATGTCCTTCACCACCTCATAGTCGGGCAAGGTGAAGTGGGAAGACACCACATTGCAGTAAGTAGGCATCTTGCCACGACGACCCTTCAACTGCATCGCCTTGATAAACAGTGCTATCTGGGTGAGTTGCACGGCACGCTCGTCCAAATCCACACCATAGAGGTTGTTCTCCACGATGAGTTTAGGCACATCTCGGCGGCTGAACTCGGCACCATAATTGTCTATCTGGTCGATATACATGTCGTAGAAAACCGAAAAAGCATAAATCAGGAAGTTGCCGCTACCACAGGCAGGGTCTATGAGCTTGATGTCGAGGATGCCACGCTCCTTAGGGTGGCGCATCTGGCGACGGGGACGATTAGCTATGAGATACTTTACTGCCCCCGTCTCCTCATCCATCATGAAATGGCTGTCGGGATACATCTCCAGGTATTGCTTGCCCAAGGTGTTGTCCACCAAGAACTTCACCACCCACTGAGGGGTATAGACCTGGCTCTGTAGCGACACCTTGTCGTATTCCGTCTTCTCGCCACTCTCCTTGAGCTGCACTTTCTCCACGGCATTGAAGTTCTCGTAGAGCCAGCCAAGGATGTCATCGCCCTTCCAGATGTCCTCGCCACATTGTGGGTCTTGCTCTATGCTATTGAATGCCGTGATAATCTCGTCCAGTTCGTCGGCAGTAGGCAGGATGGCGTATGGATGGTCGGCCTTGTAGAGCGGGATGCCATAGCTCTCGAAGAGTTCGGCAAATTGAGCCCGCAAGAAGTTTTTGAGTCCCATGCGCTCGGCGGAACGCTCCTCTGGGTGCTCCTCCAACCACATCATGTGCGAATAAGACAGGTTGCCATGTTCTGCACGACGGCGAATCACCTCAGGGAAGAGTTCACGGTCTTCCATCACCTTGACAGCCGCCAGACGGTTGAAGAGCGTGAAGACAGATTCCTTGACAGCCTCCTTGCGTGCCGCCGCATAGTCGCCCATCGCCTTCTGGTGGGTGGCGATGATGGCTTCAGGCTCGCCAAAACGGGCAAAGTTATTCTCCACAGCCTGCTGAATGAGGCCTCGTATTTTCAGAACATGATCTATCAGTTTCATATCTATATTTTCTGTTTTTAAATTAACACTTGCCACTCACCATGCTTTCTACCTCCAACACGTTTGAGCAGCCCTTTCTGCTGAAGTTTTCCTATGATGAATTTTACGCCACCAAATGATATTCCTTCTATAGAATCTGCAATTTCTTCCCTAGTCGCTTGCGGATGTGCCATTATGAATTTCAACACCTCTGCTTGGATTGGTTCTAAAGCCTTAAGGACAGTATTACTATCCTTTAAAACTTCCTTTTGGATAGTAGAATCGCTCTTTTGGATAGTATTTTCATCTTTAAGGATAGTATTACTATCCTTTAAACCGTCCTTTTGGGTAGTGAAATCGCTCTTTTGGGTAGTATTTTCATCCTTAAGGACAGTATTACTGTCCTTTAAAATTTCCTTTTGGATAGTAGAATCGCTCTTTTGGGTAGTGATTTCATCCTTTTGGGTAGTTCTTTTAAATCCATTCTATTCATCAAAGTTCACCTCATCCCCCATATCCATCTTGCCAACAAGCAGGAGTTGCTGCTGGAGCCAGCTACGATACTCAGCCACAGAGCATTTGCCGTGAGGCATCTTTGAGCGCATCTTATAGACCTTAGGCTTTTGTTCCTGCTGTTCCTCTTGCTGTCCTTCTTGTTCCCCCTGCTGCTGTTGTTCCTCCTGATGTGGATCTTCCTTGACGATTTCCATCTCCCAGAGTGCCAGGTTCTGGGCATCATTCCTAACTTGTTGCAACTTATACTCCATATCACGGAGCTGCATGTTGGTGTTGCGGCAACGCACATTCCATCCCGTGCCCAAATCCACCTTGATGGCGGTCAGTTTCTTGTAGCTACGTTCCAGACCTTCCACCTTATTATATATATAGGTGTTCCATTCCTTAGGGTAGGCATCACACTTTTGGCGAAGGGCATCTGCCTTGTTGAGCAAATCGACGCAAGCCTCAGCCAGACTGTCGGCACCATGCTGCATCAGGGAATAATAAAGATCCTTGATGTCTTGAGTGGTCTGGCGCATCATGGCGGCATTACGCACCAAGTCGCTCTCACGAGCCTGACTCCAGAGGTCGCGCTTCTGGCTGAAGAGGGTCATATCACTATTTGTCTTCTCCAGTTCATCCTTCACCTCGGCAATGAAATCTTTCTCTGCCTCGATTTCCGCAAACTGGGTATCTATGAAGTGAAGGTCCTTCAACACTCGATCCACAGCCTTGATGTAGTCATCAGCCATATCCAGGAAGTCGTGCGCCATATTGAGATAGTTGGCATCGGTCACCGTCTTGTTAAAACGGTTGAAGATGGCACGAGCCTTGACGGAAGTAGGGAATAAGGCAGCCATATCCTCATCAAGTTCTATCTTGTTGCATATGGTTGTTGACAACGCCTTGGACAAAGTACGGATGCAGTCCACTATCTCGAAGTCGTTCTTGTTATAATTAGGTTGCTCCTCTTGAGGGAGAATCTTCTTGTATCTGCAATCCTCCTTCAGAATATCCACGATTTCCTGTCGGTCCTTGTAAGAGAGCGACTGCAAGACAGCCTTGAAGCTTGCCTTCTCGAAGGCACGACTGCTGTCAAACACTTTTGCCACACCCTCATCGGTGGCAGAATGGAAGTCCTCGCCACCATATTTCACGATGACCTTATTGCCACGAAGCAAGGCGGCAAGCGTAGTAACCAGCACACCGTATGAATAGCCAGTAGGTGGCGCAGCCAGCTCTCGCTCCAAATCAGCACCTGTCTTAAATGACTTGCAGCGAGACAAGATTTCAGTCACAACAGCCAG
>CAVKNU010000260.1:0-3162 GCA_963657465.1 Lachnospiraceae bacterium | reverse complement strand
ATGGGTTATGGTATGAAAATCGTAATCGGTGACAAACGCCGTGAGAATGCCGAGGCAATAGTCAAGACGATGAACGAGGCTGGCTTCGATGCGCTCCCTATGGAGATGGACTTGTCTTCAAGAGAGTCAATCCTCCACCTCATCGCCGAGGCACAGAAGCATGGCGACATCAAGATGCTCATCAATGCCGCTGGTGTATCTCCAAGCCAAGCCCCTATCGAGGCTATCCTTAAGGTTGACCTCTACGGCACGGCTGTACTGTTGGAAGAGGTAGGAAAGGTTATCGCTGAGGGCGGTGTGGGTGTCACCATCTCCAGCCAGTCGGGTCATCGTATGCCAGCCCTTACCCCAGAGGAGGATTGGCAACTTGCCACTACCCCAACCGAGGAACTTCTCTCGCTCGACATTCTCCAGCCAGAGAACATCCACGACACGCTCCATGCCTACCAGTTGGCGAAGCGTTGCAACGTGAAGCGTGTGATGGCAGAGGCTGTGAAATGGGGAGAGCGTGGCGCACGCATCAACTCGATTTCCCCTGGCATCATCGTCACCCCATTGGCTTTGGATGAGTTCAATGGTCCTCGTGGCGACTTCTATAAGAATATGTTTGCGAAGTGTCCTGCTGGTCGCCCTGGCACAGCCGATGAGGTGGCTAATGTTGCCGAACTGTTGATGAGCGACAAGGGGGCATTCATCACAGGTGCCGACTTCTTGGCAGATGGCGGTGCAACAGCATCTTATTTCTATGGACCGCTAAAGCCAGGGAAGTAATATGAAGAATATTATCAAGTACTTCGCCATGATTTTCGCAGGACTGCTCCTCTCGGTGTCTTGCAATGGAAAGAGTGGCGAATCTAACGCCAAGTCACAGACCTCTGGCGAGAACAACGAACAAGAGAAAGGACAAAACGATATGAACACAAACGACAAGAACACAAGCGACAAGAATGAGAAAGTTCTCATCGTCTTCTTCTCTCATGCAGGAGAGAACTATGGCGTGGGGAACATCAAGGTGGGCAACACAAAGTTGGTTGCCGACGAGATACAGAAGTTGACTGGTGGCGACGAGTTTGAGGTTGTGGCAGAAAAAAGCTACGATATGCCTTACGATGCCCTCACCAAGTTAGCCAAGGAGGAGGCTGAACGTGGAGAAAAACCAGCCTTCAAGGGCGAGGTGGAGAACATCGACCAATATTCCACCATCTTCATCGGTGGTCCTATCTGGTGGGGTACTTACCCACAAGTGATGTTCACCTTCTTCGACCGTTACGACTTCAACAGCAAGACCATCATCCCATTCTCTACCCACGAGGGAAGCGGACTGGGCAGTGTGGTGAGCGACCTGAAGAAGCTCTACCCTAAGGCTAACTTCAAGCCAGCCTTCAGCATCTACGGTCATGAATGCCAAAAAGACCTCGGCAAGGTGGATAAATGGTTGAAGGGATTAGGATACTAAAGATTGGATATACAAGACGATATTAAGAATCAGATTTACAAGACGACGGCACTCGGAGACATTTCGGGTGCCGTTGTTGTGTCTTACGGTTAATTTTCCGTAATAAACCGATACTATAGAATCATAATCGAAGAAAATCTAGTACTTTTGCAAGCAAATATGTAAATAAACCAAGCATGATGGCTTGACAAGACGGCTTATGAGTAACGAAAAGAACGATTTCTTCCTCCACTCCAATGAGGTGAATCATATCAGCAAGGAGGATTACGACAAGATAGAACTGTTGGTGAATGCGGCAAAGGCTTTTGCTCGCAGCACCTACCAATGTGTCTATATCATCGACTATTTTCACCAAGACTTCATCTATGCCTCCGACAACCTCGCTTACCTCTGTGGCTTGCAACCCGAGCAACTGATGGAGGCTGGCTATCAGATGTATATCGACCATGTGCCAGAAGCAGACTTGCAGATGTTGCTCGAAGTGAACAAGAAGGGGTTCGACCTTTTCAACGAACTACCTATTGGCGAGAGGTTGGACTATACCATCTCGTATGACTTTCATCTTACCAATGGCAAGCATAGCCGACTGATTCACCATCACCTCACCCCGATTCTTCTTTCCGATGACGGAAGGATTTGGCTTGCCCTCTGCACCGTGTCATTGGCTGCTACCGATGAGCCAGGTCACATCATCATGCAGAAGAATGGTGAGCGTGGCTATTTTGAATATTCCACGGAACGCCACAAGTGGGAAAAGAAAGAAGGCATAACCTTGAGCGAGACGGAGAGAGAGGTTTTAAGATTGTCTGCCCAAGGTTACACGATGAATGATATTGCCGACCGCTTATGCAAGTCGGTGGATACGATAAAGGCGTGCAAGCGCAACCTCTTCGCTAAGATTGGCGTGAAGAACATTGCCGAGGCATTGTTTCATGCCGTCAATTATCAGATGATATAACTCATATTTCTTCTAGTAATGGCGAGAGATAGAACTTCGGGAAGTATTTCACCTCCTTGCCTTCCACAAGATTCACGAGAAGGTTAGCGCAATATCCAGCGGCGACATACGCCCCGATGCTCAACTGAGGAAACGACTCCTGGGAATAGTTCTTGATGGCTTCATCCACCCAAGGCACAGGCATCTGCCAAAACATGCCATACTGTGAGATATACTTACCCAATGCACAAAGGAAATCATCCGTTCCCCTTTTCACGACCTCACAGAAAGGATAACCTTTCGGCTTCTCAACTGCAAGAAAAGCAGCCTTGCCAAGGTTGACGGCATGGATAACGGCGATGCCTTGCTCCTTGCATTTCTCATCGAAAGCAAAGGAGGTTTCGTTGTCATGCAGGGTTGCATTTACGGCAAAGTCTATCCCCGACAAGTCACATTGCTCCAAATCTTCCATCGCCAACGTATTTTTCTCTATTCGAGAAATCAAAAGCATGGGCTCTTGACGAGACTTTTCTTTTAAATCAGAGTGCAAGGCGCAGGAGGCAATCAAGCCTCCCATGTCTGCACCTGCTATGATAACATTAACTTGATGATTCATATTACATTCTGTCTTTTTGTCCTTGACCTGCACCTGTTCCCTTATACTTACTCCTTGTCGTATTGAACTTATATCTAACAGTGAGAGATACCTTGCTTGTAGATAGTCCATCATACACCATTTCCTTCATTTTGCCAAAATGAGCAACCATGT
>CAVKNU010000259.1:0-3168 GCA_963657465.1 Lachnospiraceae bacterium | reverse complement strand
AAAGCTCCTTCACCGCAGCGATGACCGAGCTGATGATTTCGTTTTCTATCTTCATTATCTAAACTATCTTTTTTACCGGTAAAATATCTTTCTTTTTAGTGCCTAGCTATCCCGACCACAAAAGACCTCTAGCTTAAGCGGCTGCAAATTTACAAATAATAATTGGATTGCGCAAAGAAAAACAGCATTACTTTATCCTTCGAGGATAATTTCTGCCACATCTTCCGGCGAATTCCATAGGATTCCGTCTTGCAACTCATCGTCACTAAAGCCATTGAGAGCTTCTTGTGCTTCCTTTGCTTCGATGGTTGGAGTGCCATCTTCATTCTTTGCGTTGAGCAATGCCTCCAAGATGGCTGCTCTGTATTCTTCAATAGTCATCATAGTTATGCTTGTTTGTATTCGACTGCAAAGATACGCTTTTTTGCAAGAAAACCAACGATTTCTTGCGTTTTTTGCCAAAAAAGTGTCTTTTTTTGTTTATTTTTATACCTCCATTAGACTAGGTTTTCGTAACTTTGCAAGCAAATAAACAATTTCAACCCTTATCTACAATGAAGATGAACCTAAGATACACGGCACTCATTGCCTGTTTTTTTCTTACAGCCATAAGTATGATGGCACAGTCGCAATTCACCCCATTTCCTAAGGCATCCAGTCCTTACTGGCAGCAACAAGTGCCCGCAGAAATGAGAAAGGACTATATCCTGCTGGGCAATCAATACCTCCACCAACCTTGGAATGCCATTCCGAACACGATATTCGCAGAATTTCGCACCAATGGCAATCGCACGAATTACGAAGCCTTGAGCTTTGAGATTCGCAAGCAGATGGTATGCTTGGTAATGGCAGAAATCATGGAGCACCAACAGCGCTTCTTACCTGCCATCTGCCAAGGTTTGCATTATTTCATAGAGAAAGAGCCTTGGTGGGGTATCCCTGCGCACTATCCGAAAGACCATCCTGAGAAAAGCATCCAACCTGTGGATCTTTTCAATGCAGAGACAGCCAGTATGTTGGCCTGGACACTTTACATGTTGGGCGACGACATCCAACGTCAAGAAGCAGGTTTGTGCGACAGCATCCGCCAAGAGATTCAAGTTCGTTTCTTGAATCCTACACTCTACGAACCACAAGGATGGAAACGAAACGCCAACAATTGGAATACTTGGATTACTAGCAATTGGTTGGAGACGATGCTTATTTGCGAAAAAGACGATAAGAAACGCCAGGAGGCATTGAATGGGATAAAAGAAGACTTGATGGTTTTCTTGAATGGCTATCCAGACGATGGTGCTTGCGAAGAAGGTGTGGCTTATTGGGACAGAGCAGCTGCTTCCTTCTTTGAATCACTCTATTTCATGCAGTTTCTTCCACAATCCAAGTTGGAACTCACAACTGCCCAACTAGAAAAGGTTCATCGCATGGGACAGTTCATTACCACAATGCACATCCATGACCTAAACTTCGTGAACTATTCGGATGCCTCTGCAGTTTGTGTACCCAACATCAACATTCTCTTCCCATACGGAGCTTACGAAAAAGATGAGAAAATGATGCAGTTGGCTGCTTATACAGGAGAGAAATTCAACTATCTCCACAAGCCTTCCACCCTCTTCTTGCAATCGGGCAACTACCCTACCCTAGGACGCGAGTTGATGCTTCTGTCCATGTTGCCAGAGTACAAGAAGACTCCTGCCACCCAACCAAGAACTGAGGAGGCTTTTATGACCAACTCCCAAATCATGGTGGCAAGCAACTATGACTGGTTTGTTTCTATGAAAGGCGGCACGAATGCCGAAAGCCATAACCACAACGACATTGGCAACTTTGTGATTTACCACCAGAATCAACCTGTCATCATCGACTTGGGCCGTGATACTTACACCTCAAAATCATTCAGCAAAGAACGATTTGAGTTGATGAACTGCCGTTCTGCTTATCACAATGTACCTCTCATCAATGGATATGAGCAAAAGGATGGCAAACAATACCGTGCCATAAATGCGGATTATATCAGTGGTGATACAGGAAAAGGAATGCTCGCCATTCTGAAACTCGACTTAGACAAGGCTTACCCAACGGAGACTCAAGTGAATAAATGGGAAAGAACTCTCACCTTTAACGGCATCAAGAATCTAGTGGAGATTAAAGAAGCTTTTGATTTCAACAAAACTCAAAAGCCAACAGAAATTATATTGATGTGTTATGGCGAGCCTCAACAAGGTGGCAAAGGTTGTATTCTCCTGCAAGACGGCAAGGTGAAACTCACCTATTCCACCCGCCAACTCACTGTTTCCTGGGAGAAGGTGAAGATGGAGGATGGAATCATGAAAACGCAATGGCACGACAATGTGTATCGCATCAAGTTCAATGTCCACAAGAAAAGCAAGGATACAATCGTCTATTGCTTTGAGACAAAAGAGTAATGAAAACTTTTATTTGATGACTTTGTCGTATCGTATCAACCAGTCGGAGACACGATGCGCCTGAGTCAATCGCTCAATCTCCTCTGCTGGCACCTTGCCAGTCATCTCCACATTCATATTATCAGAACCAACGGCTGCAGGATATTTCTTTGGGTCAAGAATGCTTTGTCCCATTCCCTTCCAGGCATAATGGTCGAGATGCATCAGGTTGAGGATGGTAGGATATTGGTCTATCTGTCCCATCACCTTATTATATACGCCACCCACAGGGGCATTGGCTACGATAAATGGAGTAAACTGCTTGTCGCTCACAATACCTTTGGCTGCAGGCGAGGCACAGATACTCTTACAATCTGCAGCCAACACCCCTTATTTCCAATATTTTTTCAAGAACATCAATTCTAGCATCTTTGGATGGTTTGGGTATGTGAGCACCACTTCGGGTATGCTCCTGCAAGAATCATCCTATTGGCTCTACATCGGATTGTACTTGGTGCTGACTGCAGCTTTCATCTATGCACTTATTCGCTTACGCAAACACTTTGGAAAATTCTCTTGGAAAGAACTGACAGGGCATGGAAAGTGATAGAAACGTAGTGCGAGTCATATTCTTTTTAAGAAATAATTTTAACAATACATCGGCAGAAAATACCGATGATTCCTCTAATGTAGATATTAAAGCCTTGCAAGAGAGGTTGGGGAGAAAGTTGGGTGTAAAGTATAGTGTAATTACCTTTTT
>CAVKNU010000258.1:0-3172 GCA_963657465.1 Lachnospiraceae bacterium | reverse complement strand
AGGAGATTGACGGCGTGAAGTGCGAGCCTATCGAGGAGTTGACCATCAACGTGCCCGAGGAGTTTGCCTCCAAGATGATTGATATGGTGACCCGTCGTAAGGGCGACATGACCTCTATGCTCAATATGGGTGAGCGTGTGGACATCGAGTTCGACATTCCTTCTCGTGGTATCATCGGTCTTCGTACCAATGTACTGACCGCTTCTCAGGGCGAGGCCATCATGGCTCACCGCTTCAAGGAGTACCAGCCTTTCAAGGGCGATATTAGCCGTCGCAGCAACGGTAGCATGATTGCCCTGGAGACAGGTACCGCATTCGCTTATGCCATCGACAAACTTCAGGACCGCGGTAAGTTCTTTATCGACCCAGGTGAGGAAGTGTATGGCGGTCAGGTAGTGGGCGAACATGTACACGACAACGACCTCGTAATCAATGTGACAAAGGCAAAGCAGCTCACCAATGTGCGTGCCTCTGGTTCCGACGACAAGGCGCGCGTGATTCCTAAGACAGTGATGAGTCTGGAGGAGTGTCTGGAGTATATCCGCGAGGATGAGTATGTGGAGGTAACTCCAAAGAATATGCGTATGCGCAAGGTGGAACTTGACCACTTGAAGCGCAAGCGCACTAGCAAGGATTAAGCTTAGCTTAGTATATAAATGGAGATAGAAGAATCCTCTCGGGTCGATTTGCTCGGCTTGGAGAGGATTTTCTTTTAATATCTTTATACGATGACAAAAATGAAAAACCTAAATGTTCTATATATAAAATGTATCGTGCTAACATTCTGCTTGAGTATTTGGCAGAATGTAAGTGCTCAAAATATAGTGGCTCGTCCTTTCCCTTTTTTCTATCAGTTGTATTCCAACGAAGTTTTTGATATTTACCAAGACCGTACTGGATATTTATGGTTTGGAATGAGCTCTGCTTTGGCAAGATATGATGGACATTGTTTGCGTAATTTTCGTTCTGCCTATAAAACCCCTAATCTTTTAGTCAATAATCGCATAGTATATCTCACCGACAATGACCGCTATGTGTGGGTAAGCACTGGTGGAGGTGTCACTTTGTATGATAAGCAGACTTGGCGAACAACTAAGGTTGTGGATAAACGGATAGATGGACACAGTATTACAGATATCGCAACAGATACTTCTACTGAAGAGGTCTGGGTAGCAGCTGGCAACCATGTCTTTCGTTGTTCGCCTGATGGAAAGCAAGTGGAGGCTTACCTTTTACAAAAGAATATTCCAGACGAAGGGCTCCGACAACTCTATGTGGATAGGGAAAATCGTATTTGGGCAATGAGTTATTATGGATTGTTTGGTTATGACAAGGCCCAAAAGCGTTTTGTCAGGTATCCAACGATGCCCGATGGGGCTACTCCTTTTACGATGTTGCAAGATAGGCAAGGTAATTATTGGGTTGGCACTTGGGGGCAAGGACTATGGCACTTCAATCCTAAGGCTTCGTCTCCCGGTAAATGCTATCAGCGGCAAATCGTTAAGCTTTCTGGAAGTAATACGGAAGATAAGGTATTCTTCAGTATGGCTCAAGATGATGTGTATGGTTACCTATGGATGCTTTCTTATAATGAGTTGCACGCTTTTAAATACCAAGACGGCAGGCTGATTCCGATAGATATTTCCCACATCATTGATCCTCATAAGATGTTTACCATGATATTAAAAGATCGTGAGGGCAATCTTTGGCTGGGCTCTTATGATATGGGATATACGATTTATTTTGATCATTCTGGGGCTGTCAGTTATCCAATGCCAAATTTGAAGGAACTTTTGAGTTATGATGCAAATATTCTCAATTTGGGATATGATGGCGATGGGATGCTATGGATGGGACAAGACCGCTATGGCTTGTTGCTCTATGACCTAAATACGGGAAAAATAACTTCTGAATCTCATCTTGGATTGGGGGAAATTTCCTTGATGAAACGTTCTCCTCGAGGAGGAATTTGGTTGAGACTTCGCACTCAAAACCGCATCGTTAAGGCTGTGAGAATTTCTGCAGGCATTCAGATGGTGGAGGATATCGATATGTATTCATTGTTGGCGAATCCAGGAGATATTGTCGATATGAATGAAGATAGAGCGGGCAACCTATGGATACTGACTACTACCAATTTGTATATTCATAAGCCACATGCTTCAACGCTCTTTGCTGCAGACAAGGATGTGTTGCGACCAGAGGCTTTTGTTGTGGACGACCATGGATATGTGTGGGGCGTGAAAGGGCGAAATGTGTATCAGTTTTCGTTCAATGGGCAAGATATCGTGGCGAAACAGGTTGGTAATATAGATTTACTGCATCGCACTGAGAGAATAGAGCATCTCTGTGTGGATAAGCTAGGGGCTTTGTGGCTCACTACTTCTTTGAGTAGAATGGTGAGAAGTAATCGGGCCAAAACGAAATATTTCAGTCTGAATACCGAGCAACTGATGGATGGCCCCATCTTGTCGATATTGAGCAATCGCAACAAAGTGTGGGTGTTGACTAATAAAAAGGTGGTTAGCATCGATATCTTTACTCATAAAGACATGGCTTATGAGGCAAATAGTGAAAATATTGCGGTGAAGGCTTTTCGAAGTTCCGCTTTATGTTCTGACTTGAAAGGAGGTGTTTTTGTTGGTGGGCATGATGGGGTGGTACATGTCAAACAAGAGCAGAAAAAACAGATGTTGCCTAAGGGTTTTAAATTTCGGATATCGGATGTGTTGTCAAATGGCGTAAGTATGTTGTTTGACAATCCTGATGCTGATAGTCGTGAGGGGATGGTATACCTTCCGTCCGATAGTCGCAATGTGGAGATTTGTGTATCTTCTTTACTTTATTCGCCAGGTGTCCTGGAGACTGTGCAGTACAAATTAGAGGGGGTAGATCCTGATTGGGTAAACTTGAATGACAGGAACAGTTCTGCATCCTATATTTCTTTACCTAGAGGGAAACACCGTTTCTTGGTGAGATGGCAAAAGCCGGATGGCTCTTGGTCTGAATCCCAAAACATCATGCTCCTGGTTCGGCGTCCTGCATTTTATGAATCTAACCTGGCTTTTGTAGTCTATGGATTGTTGACATTGCTAGTCGTTTACTATATTGTCTGTGTGATTCGTCGCAGAGCCAATTTGTCGGCATTGCGCCATTATCATAATCAGGCTCG
>CAVKNU010000257.1:0-3208 GCA_963657465.1 Lachnospiraceae bacterium | reverse complement strand
GGCAACGAAGTACTACTTCATCGGCCAATGAAGTAGTACTTCGTTGGCAATCGAGATTAGCTTCGAGGAGAAAATGAGATGTAAAGTAGATTAGTTCACAAAACAAAGAGTGTAAACAATATTAGTCAATCGCTCTCAAATGCGACAAGTTTTTTGGGGGAAACTCTGTATTTATCCCACTTTGAAGCTCACAAATCGGGACTAATTCAAAAGAAATTGATGAAAAACGCAATGCTTTTGACAATTATCTCCATATTTATTCGTTATTGTCAAAGTAAAAGCGTATTTTTGTAGGCAGATAAAGTTAAAACAAAATGGCAAATAAAGACATTAATCGCATCAAACTGGTGTTGGTTGAGAATAAGAAGACTGCGAAATGGCTTGCAGAGGAATTGAAGAAAGACCCTGCAACCGTTAGCAAATGGTGTACAAACACATCACAGCCAAGCCTGGAGACGCTTACAAAAATTGCGGAACTTCTGGATGTTGACGTTAGAGACCTGCTTCAACCATCAAAACAGAATAAAGGTCCGTTGTATATACGAGTAGAATAATAAGCAAACGCATGTTAAGAATATGGATATAATTGAACTATACGAGAAACTTAAGGGTAGCTACAAAAGCTACCTCGAAAGTTTTGTTGCTATAAAAGACAATCGCATCAAGGAAAAAGTCAGCGAGTCTATCCGTTCTGAAAAATTGTGGCCCAAAGCCCTCATCCAGTTCAATCCGAACTTTGCAAAAGGTATCGGTGTAAAAGAGATGATGGCACAAGGATTTCCCATCCATCCTGACTTGGAGAAATTCTTTGCCACCCCATTCTACAAGCATCAGCAGGAGGCTATAGCGTTGGGGTGTCAAGACCATGAATTCATTGTAACTTCGGGCACCGGTTCTGGTAAGTCGCGTACGTTTATGGCGACTATCTTCAATTATATCCTACAAAATGAAGCTATATGTAAGGACAAGACCGTTGCCATCATCGTGTATCCTATGAATGCTCTTATCAACTCTCAGGCAGAGGAGTTGGCAAGATATAAGGCAGCGTTCGAAGAAAAAGCCGGCCGTGCGTGTCCTTTTACTTTCGGAAAATATACTGGACAGGAAAATGACGAGGCCCGCACCAAGATGCAACAGACACCTCCCAATATCATCCTTACTAACTACATGATGCTTGAGCTTCTCATGACACGTGCCGGGAGCGAAGAGTCTTTGCGCAAATGTTTCCTTGAAAATCTGCACTTTCTTGTCTTCGATGAGTTGCACACCTATCGTGGCATGCAAGGTAGCGATGTATCGTTTCTCATCCGCCGTATCAAGTCATTGGCAGTTGGAAATGTCCTTTGTTTCGGTACATCGGCAACAATGGTTGCTGACGACAGTATGACCTATGCTCAGCAACGCGAAAAAGTAGCAGAGGTAGCTTCATGTATCTTCGGAAGCAATTACACCAAAGAGCAGGTGATTGACGAGACGTTGGCTATTGGCTTGAATGAGGACGAACCTTCTGAGGGCGAACTGCGTAAATGTATACAGGAGACTGTGCCCGAGACCACGGATATTGAGGTGGCAAGAAACTATCCGACAGCCATCTGGTTAGAACAAAACGTGGCTTTGGTCTACAACCGAAAGGAAAATAAATATTTCCGCGGCAAACCTATTTCCATTGAGGATATGGCACGGAAACTGAGTATGCAGGTCGGCGAGTCGGAAGAAAGGTGCAGGAATCATATCATTGCCGTTCTGAACTGGTGCAACCACATCAATCTTCAGGGTGGACCAAGTGTCCTGCCTTACAAGATACACCAATTCATTCCGCAGACGGGTAACGTCTATGCTACACTGGGTGAGCAGGATGCTCGTGTCATCACAGTAGAGGAAAAACTCTATTGTGATGAGTTGTCGCATGGTGAAACGAAGGTGATGTACTACCCTGTGGTGTTCAGTCGTTTGAGTGGTCATGAGTTTTATGTTGTCAAGGTGAACGGCAGTCATATTGCACCACGTAGCTTTGACGGTTATGCGACAGGTGACGATGATAGTAATGTAAACGATGGCTATATCATCATTCCTCATATTGGAGAAAATGCCGAGAACTTCATGCTTGATTTGTCGTCTGACGATGTTCCTGCGGATTGGTTTACCATAAGCAAAAAGGGTGAACGTAAGCTGAAAAAATCATACGCAGCACGCATCCCCCAAAAAATTTGGATTACTCAGACGGGATCATACAGTCCTAATCAACCCATGGAAGGCATGGGCTACATCGAAGCAGTTTTCGTTCCTTCGCCTCTTAAATATGACCCAACAGCCCGTGTGGTATACAGTGGCCGTCAGTCGGAGTATTCCAAGTTGGCAAGGATTGGTGGTGAAGGTCGTAGTACAGCCACTACTGTGTTGTCTTATGAGGACATTATCTTGATGAAACAACTTGGCGTAGAGCCACATGACCGCAAAGTGCTCACCTTTGTCGATGCCCGTCAGGATGCCGCCTTGCAGGCAGGCCATTTCAACGACTTCATACGCATCGGCAAAATACGTTCCGCCATTTGGAATGCCATCAAGGATGCTGATGCACCAATTGACAGTTCACAGATTTCGCACTTGGTGCTCCAAAACCTGCACCTTGACATAGACAGTTATTCCCAACAGTCGGGTATAAGGAGCAGACTGGCACGCGAAGAAGTCAACAATGTGATGGAGCGTTATCTCTCCACTATAATCTTTGACGACCTCGCCGGCAACTGGACGGTCATTATGCCCAATCTCGAAGACTGTGCCTTGCTAAAGATTGGCTACAAATATCTCCACGAAGGTATCGTGGAGGAACGTCTGTTTGACATTCCGCATCTTGAAGGTCTCGATGATACTCAGAAGGAGGAGTTCCTTGTGCAGATAATGGACTATTTTCGCCATCGTCTGTGCATGGCATGCGAAGACCGCACAGAGACTAAGGTTAAAGAAATAGAGAAGGCTGTCCGCACCAAACTAAAGAGTCCGTGGACACTCGACGAGTCTGACAAGATTCTCGCAGCCAACGAGATGTTTCTCGTTCGTCCGCAACGTCGCCGCAACGACAACCTTGAGAGCGCAGGATTCCGTAGCAAGCTCGGCATCTTTGTGCGCGACTACATAGCACGTAATACGGGGCGTATTATCGGCTCTGATGGAGACTATACGGAATTTATGACCGAGGTGTTTGCAGCCC
>CAVKNU010000256.1:0-3224 GCA_963657465.1 Lachnospiraceae bacterium | reverse complement strand
CAATGACAAATTTAATATTCTGAAACAGCGCAACTGGCGATGCGACATCGAACCGACTGTGGATGAATTGGGCTATCATCCTCACTACCCATTGGCGAAAGGCGTGAAGCTTGCTGTGGAATGGTATAAGAAAGAGGGATGGCTGTAGGGAAATGTTGAATGTTAAATGTTGAATGTTAAGTGATTAAAGATTATTTCAAGATAGATAAAAACCCGAAGAAAGGACTCTTATCGCTGGAATGGGTGATGCTGGGCTATATGGCTATTACCGTCGTGACGATGCTCTTCACCTACACCAAATTGGTGAATCCAGAGGCGATGCTGTGGGGACGATTGAGAGTGCTGGTGATGACGGGTGCCCTATGGGCAGTGTATCGCATGGTGCCTTGTCGGGTGACCTTGGCTATAAGGGCAATGGCACAGATAGCCTTGCTTGCCTGGTGGTATCCCGACACCTATGAGATCAACCGGATGTTCCCGAATCTCGACCATTACTTCGCTCAGTGGGAGCAAGATATCTTCGGATGTCAACCGGCATTGTTGTTCTCGAAGGCTTTGCCTTGGGCTGTAGTGAGCGAGCTGATGGACATGGGATATTTCATGTATTATCCTATGATAGCCGTCATTGTGTTCTATTACCTTTTCAAGCGATGGGGTGAATTTGAGCGTGCCTGCTGGGTGATGCTTGTCTCGTTCTTCGCCTATTATGTGGTGTTCATCTATGTGCCTGTGGTAGGACCTACGTTCTATTATGATGCAGTGGGAGTGAGCGAAATCGTGAAGGGCGTGTTCCCGCCGTTGGGTGATTACTTCAATACGCATACAGGATGCTTGCCAGCTCCGGGATATACGGATGGTGTGTTCTATCAGTTGGTGGAGGATGCCAAGAATACAGGCGAACGACCTACTGCAGCTTTCCCTAGCTCGCATGTCGGAGTGAGCACCATCTGCATGTTGCTGGCATGGCACGGCAAGAGTCGCAAACTGGTGTATATCCTCTTGCCATTCTATGTGTTCCTCTGCTTGGCAACGGTGTATATCCAGGCACATTATCTGATAGATGCCTTGGCAGGATTGGTGTCGGGTGTCTTGCTCTATTATATATTAATGTACTTATCCAAGAATATCAAATAAGAAATTCATGAAGAAACTCTTTATAGAAACCTACGGTTGCCAGATGAACGTGGCAGATAGCGAAGTGGTGGCTAGCGTGATGGGAATGGCTGGCTACGAGATTTGCGAGAAAGAAGAAGAGGCTGATGCCATCTTCCTCAATACTTGTAGTATTCGAGAGAATGCTGAGAACAAGATTTACCATCGTCTTGACACCCTTCATGCAGAGCAGAAGAAGGGCAGAAAGGTGATTCTCGGTGTGCTGGGTTGCATGGCTGAGCGTGTGAAGGACGACTTGATTCAGAATCATTATGCCAACTTGGTATGTGGTCCTGACAGCTATCTCAACTTGCCTGATATGATAGCCCAGTGTGAGAATGGCACCAATGCCATCAACATCGAGCTTTCCAAGACCGAGACCTATCGTGACGTAGTGCCACAGCGCATTGGGGGCAATCGAGTGAGTGGTTTCGTGAGCATCATGCGTGGTTGCAATAATTTCTGTCACTACTGCATTGTGCCTTACACTCGTGGTCGTGAGCGCAGTCGTGACGCAGAGAGTATCTTGAGAGAAGTGAAGGATTTGCAGAGCCGTGGTTTCAAGGAGGTTACCTTGTTGGGTCAGAATGTCAACAGTTATGGTCTTTCTCCATCGGGCAAGCGTGAGGAAGGAAGCCTTTCTTTCGCAGAACTGTTGAGAATGGTGGCTGAGGCTGTGCCTGACATGCGTGTTCGCTTCACCACTTCCAACCCAGAGGACATGACCGAGGATATTCTCCATGCCATCGCTGACGAGCCAAACCTCTGCAATCATATCCACTTCCCTGCACAGAGCGGAAGTAACAAGATATTGAAGCTCATGAACCGTAAATATACACGTGAGGAATATCTGGAAAAGATAGCAGCCATCAAGCGCATTATCCCTGGATGTGGTATCACTACCGATATTTTCGTGGGTTATCATGACGAGACAGAGGAAGACCAGCAGTTGACTCTCTCCTTGGTAAAGGAAGTGGGCTTCGACAGTGCTTTCATGTTTAAGTATTCTGAGCGTCCTGGTACCTATGCAGCCAAGCATTTGCCAGACAATGTGTCGGAGGAAGTGAAGATTGCTCGCCTGAATGAGTTGATCAAGCTTCAGACCGAAATCAGTGCTCAGCAAAACAAGAAGGATGAAGGCAAGGAGTTTACCATCTTGATAGAAGGTTTCAGCAAGCGAAGCCGTGAGCAATTGATGGGTCGCACCGAACAAAATAAGGCTGTGGTGATGAACAAGGGCAATCATCATATTGGTGAGTTTGTGAAGGTTCGTATCACAGGTTCTACCTCAGCAACCCTCTTCGGCGAAGAAATCGAGGAAAAGTAAAAAGGTAAAAGGGTAAAAAGGTAAAAGAAAATAATAAAAGGCAACTTTTTCTACCGAAAAGTAGGTAAAAGTTGCCTTTTGTCGTTTCCAAAGCGAAAAAACCTCGAAATCATTTTGTTGTTTTGGTTAAAAACACTATATTTGCAGTCTATGAAGGAATTCTTGCAAGTTTTACGACGATTCGTCCCTCCATACAAGAAGTATTTAGGGCTATCCATATTATTCAATATCCTCTCGGCGGTATTGAATATCTTTTCTTTTGCAGCATTGATCCCTATTCTGCAAATTCTCTTTCAGGTAGATGGCGGTATTCGTGCCAATGAGTATATGACTTGGGATGGCAGTTGGAGCCATATCAAGGAGGTGGCTACCAACAATATGTATTATTACATCCAGGAGTTTATCGTGGAGTATAGTGCATCAACCGCCTTGCTGGTGATTGGTTTGTTCTTGGCTTTCATGACATTCCTGAAGACGGGTGCTTATTTCTTGTCTTCTGCCACCATTATTCCTATTCGCACAGGTATTGTGCGCGATATTCGCAACCAACTTTATCAAAAGATAACATCCCTTTCGCTCGGTTTCTTCAGTGAGGAGCGCAAGGGCGACATCATTGCCCGCATGAGTGGTGATGTGCAGGAGGTGGAGAACAGTATCATGTCGTCGCTCGACATGCTCTTCAAAAATCCTATCTTGATTCTCTTCTATTTCTGTACGCTGATATTCATCAGTTGGCAGCTCACCC
>CAVKNU010000255.1:0-3227 GCA_963657465.1 Lachnospiraceae bacterium | reverse complement strand
AAAGTTTGCAGATACCAATAAAAAATGCTACATTTGCAAGCAAAAACGGAGAGCAAAGAATGAAGCAAGACAGGAAATTGCCTTTGGGTATACAGGACTTTGAGGAAATGCGTAGAGATGGATATCTCTATGTGGATAAGACCGACATGGTATGGCAGCTTGCAAATGGTGATAAATACAACTATTTGAGCCGCCCCCGCCGTTTCGGAAAGTCGTTGCTATGCTCTACGCTCAAGTGCTATTTCGAAGGACGGAAGGACCTCTTCGAAGGACTTAAGATTATGCAGATGGAAAAAGACTGGGTCAAGCGCCCCGTCATATACCTGAGCATGAGTCTTGGAGGTTCTTCCGTACAAACACTAAGGGAGTACTTGCACAGCGCATTGTCTGCTTATGAAAAGATATATGGGAAGAACCCCGACGAACAGTCTTTGGGCAATCGACTGAATGGTATCATACAGAGAGCCTACGAACAGTCGGGTGTACAGATAGCGGTCATTGTAGATGAGTATGACGTGCCTTTGCAGCACACCTTTGCAATCGGCCAGCATGACGAATGCAGGGAAATCTACCGCAACTTTTTCACAGGGCTGAAGGACTATGGCTATTGCATCAAGTGTGTATTCGTTACTGGTATCACGAAGTTTACGCAGATTAGTCTATTCAGCATGCTCAACACGCTGTCCAACGTAAGCTTTGATGACAAGTACTCTGCTATGTGCGGTCTGACTTACGATGAACTTTCCTCATCCTACCACGAGGAGATTAAAAGACTGGCATCCAATTACGGCATGAATGAAGATCAAACGCTCATGGAACTAAAAGCGATGTACGATGGTTATCATTTCTCACGCAACCTGCAGAATGTATATAACCCGTTCAGTGTGCTCAATGCACTGAACCGCTCCAGACTGAACTCCTACTGGATAGCCTCTGGTTCCAACGAGATGCTCAACAAGGTGCTGAGTAAGTTTATCCATGAGCTGCCGTCTCTGGACGGAAGCTATATTGATGCCGACTATCTGGAGATGAGCGATGTCAACATGGACGAACCGAAACTGTTCCTCTACCAATCAGGCTACCTTACCATCAAGACTGTAAAGGGAGACAACTATGAGTTGGGGTACCCCAACAAAGAGGTGAGGAAAGCCATGTATGAGCTGGTATTACCTATGCTGATGCACAAGCAGTCTTCAGAGGTGAACTCGTCCATTCAGAAGCTGAAGATGCATCTTGGCATTGGCAATGTCGACGAAGCCATGCTTTGCCTCAAAGCACTGATAGCCGAAACGCCTTATAGCACGCAGAAAAAAGAACATTTTGTCTTTGAGGAGCATTTCCGCTTCATCTTGAAGAACATCCTCTATCTGTGCTGCTTCGAGGTGAAGGAAGAACTGGAGATGTCTTCTGGAAGAATAGATTTGGTGGCAGAAGGCAAGGGCTACGTATACGTAATGGAGCTAAAGATGGATGACAATGGTGGAGTGGACTCAGCAACCAAGCAGATACAATCCCGCCAATATGCCGACATCTTTGCGGCAAGTGACAAGAAAATCATCAGCTTAGCCATCGAATTCTCCAAAGCAAGCAGGGGGCTGAAAGACTGGAAGGTGGTTAAGGATAATTAAAATGCTACATTTGCAAGCAAAAACGGAGAGCTATGAAATATCCTATAGGAATACAGAGTTTCGAGCAACTTAGAAAGGGTGGTTTTGTCTATGTGGACAAGACTGCTCTGATGTGGAAGTTGGCGCAAAACCATATTTGCTTTCTGGGACGTCCAAGACGGTTCGGAAAGAGTCTGCTGGTGTCTACGCTGGAGAAGTACTTCCTGGGACAGAAGGAACTATTTGAGGGACTGGCCGTGGAACAGTTGGAGACGGAGTGGAAGCAATACCCCGTTTTTCGACTGGACTTCAATACCGGCAACTATCTTAATGATGGTACTCTGGAAGAGGTAATAAGGGCAAGCATTAGGAAATGGGAGAAAGCCTATGGAATAGAGCCAGACTCGGAAGACTATTCTTTGCGTTTTGCCAGGATTTTACATGAGGCACATATCCAAACTGGATTAGGAGCTGTCGTATTGATAGACGAATACGACAAGCCCATATTGGATGTAATAGACCTTGACTTCAAGGTGGAGCACTTGGGCGTGACTATGACACTGGAGGAAAAGCACCGCAGTATTTTGAAGTCTTTTTACACCACGTTCAAGGGGGCGGACGAAGATTTGAGGTTTGTATTCCTTACGGGAGTCACCAAGTTCTCGCAGATAAGCATGTTCAGCGGTTTCAATCAGCCTAATGACATTAGCCTTAACCGTGATTACGAGGCCATCTGTGGTATAACCAAGGATGAGTTACTGAAATATTTTTCTGAGCAAATTCAAGAATTTGCGGAAGACTATGGATGTAGTTTCGACGAAATGGTCGAGTTGCTGAAACGGAAATATGACGGCTATCACTTCGGTAAGCGACTGACAGATATCTTCAATCCGTTCAGTCTCCTTAACGCGTTTGACCACATGGACTTGGGCAGCTATTGGTTCAAGAGTGGCACGCCGACTTATCTCGTGCGCCTGTTGTCACATTTCGACCAAAACTTCAATGAGTTGATAGGACGGTATTATTCCACCTCGCAGTTTGACGACTATAAGGCTGATGTAGAGAGACCGTTACCCATGATTTACCAGAGTGGTTATCTTACCATCAAGGCATACGACCGTGACACTGCCACTTACCTGCTTGACATCCCAAACAACGAGGTGAGGGAGGGGCTTATGGTGGTGCTTGCCAACAGTTACCTTAAGTCAAAAGAGGACTCCGCCAGTTGGCTGATAGAGTCCGTACACCAACTGAAACAAGGCAAGCTGACGGAGTTTATGGACTCGCTTACGGCCTTCCTTGCGAGCATCCCCTACAGCGCACGTCGTCGAAATGATGAAAAGGAATATGAACGATACTTCGGCTACACCTTCTACCTGCTGCTGCGCATGCTGAGCTGCTATCTGACATATCGGGAAAAGGAGTCAAGCCAGGGACGTGCCGACTGCGTCTACGAGACCCCCAACGACGTATACATCTTCGAGTTCAAACTGGACGGCTCGGCAGAAACCGCCCTGCAGCAGATAGAAGACAAGGGATATGCAAGGGAATATGCAGCCGACCCCCGCACCGTACATTGTATCGGTGTCAACTTTTCGTCAGAGAAAGGCACGATAGATG
>CAVKNU010000254.1:0-3228 GCA_963657465.1 Lachnospiraceae bacterium | reverse complement strand
ATTGTACCATTCCAACCAATGAAAGATGTAGCGACAGTTTTGAAAGGATATGAGAGAGGATGCGTGAATAGTTTACATTTCTGAGATATAAATAAGAAGATGGAAAAGTTTGAAGTAAACATATTGGGTTGTGGTGCAGCCATTCCAATTGGCAGACACATGACAACCTCACAGCTAATCAATGTACATGACAAGTTATTCATGGTAGATTGTGGTGAAGGAACACAGACACAGATATGGAAGTCTGGCATAAAATTGACGAATATGGACAATATATTTATCAGTCATGCTCATGGCGACCATTTCTTTGGTCTTGTGCCTTTGCTTTCTTCACTGAACTTGATGCTGGGTAGGACAAAGGACATCAATGTTTTTGTACCAGAAGGTTTGAAAGACTTTTTGGAACTGATGCTGAAAGAGTTTTGCCATATACCTTTCAATGTGAATATTTGCACATTCACAGGTGACTCGATTCAAAAACTTTATGAGGATGAGAAAATGATGGTAGAGACTATTCCTTTGAAACATGGCGTTCCTTGCTGTGGCTTCCTGTTTAGGGAAAAGCCAAAGAAACGTGTCTTGTTGCCAGAAAAATGTCTGTCATACGGCATCCCTAAGAGTGATTTCAGACTGATAAAGGATGGTGGGGATTACAAGCTACCCAATGGAACATTGATTCCAAATGAGGAGTTGACAGCTCCAAGTGAGTTTGTTTCTCGCAGCTATGCTTATTGCAGTGATACTGCTTATCATCCAACAATGGTGTCTCAGATAAGGGGTGTTGACTTACTTTACCATGAGACGACATTTCTTGCCAATGACGAGGAGCAAGCAGCAAATGCTTTTCATTGTACAACCATTCAAGCTGCAAACATAGCAAAGAGTGCCAATGTCGGAAAGTTGATTATCGGTCATTACTCTATAAGGTATGATGATGAGCAACCATTTGAGCAAGAGGCAAAGACTGTTTTCTCAAATACTGAAGCATGTAATGAAGGTAAGGTATTTAAAGTATAAACAGCTATGAAACAAAGGAATGAACTGTAGTTCCCTGTTGATTTTGAAGTTGCACCCGACACGGATAAGGGTTCTTATTATGGAAATATTAGATTTCTTAAGTGGTGACACACAAAAGTTCCTTACTCTTGAAGACTGTGTCAAAAAAATGTTTCCCTCGGCAGGTATAGATCCGAATCGAGAGGAAAATAGTTTTTCTGCTGTAGTACTAGGCAAGCCTTGTGCGTTCTTTGTCACATTAAGCTGTATGGAAGGAAGCAGAGTACGTGTTTATGTCCGTTTCCCTATACCTGTTGAAGAAAATGTGGCATTTGCCGTAAATTATGAAGTGAAGAGAATTGCTAAGGAAGCTGTTGATTTTTTGCCAGAGGCGCAGGTTAGCTTATCAAAAAAAGGTGTAGGCTATAACATTATTGTGGAGACGGTGAAAGGAATAGAAGAATTGTCTGACAATACTCCTAATGAAATCCGAAACTTGATAATTCGTTCGGTTGATATTATCGATGACAGGAATTTTAAATCATTGGTTCCCGCTATATTGGGATATGAGTCATACGAAGAAGCAATGAATATGAATGTTGATTGTACAGGTGGAATTAAGGCGTGGATGCAATTTAAAGGTGGTTATCATGAACTTTTGGATGATGCCCCCAACCTAAGCAACTCACGATTTGCAGGACGACTTATGGCCTGTGCGATGAACATTATTGCCAAGAAAGGTAATGATGAAATAGAAGAGCAAGCCACAAGGGCTCTTCTAGAATCTTTCGACAATTATATTCAGATGGCTTATGATATTGCAAATGAAGAAGAACGTGATTTGATAAGAAAACTCCGCTTCCTTGCTAAGGCTTTGAATAGAGACGATGTAAATGGGAACGAATTTGTGCTGGGTAAAATGGAGGGGCAGCTTATCTGCAATGATGCCCCATGGGATTTGCTGTATGAAGATGGAGATGAATATGAAATCCTTCCCTATAGTGAAGGGCGTGCTGCTGTTCGTAAAGGTAATTTCTGGGGCTACATAGATGAGGATGGCCGTCTTATGACTAAGGCTTTAGGCAGCGAATACCGCCCTGGATTACCTTTTAGTTATGCAGAGTCGTTCTGTGATGGGTGGGCAGTAGTTCATGATGCAGGAGCACAGGACGAATATGACTATTTGATTGACAGAAACTGTGAGCCTATGATGGTCGAAGGAGAATACATTTCTTCTGGTGATTCTATGAGAAATGGTATATCCATTGTGGGCTTTGACTCTTGGGAAGACCATAGGGTATGTTTTGTAGATAAAGAATGCCATGTCCTTACAGAGAGGTTTGAGGAAATTTCATACATAGGTAATAATGGTATGCCATATTCTGATTTTGGAAATTATGCTATGGTGCGTAATGGCTATGAATATGGACTTCTCAATGTTAAGTCTTTTAAGTTGGAATTGCCTTGTAAATATGGATGGACAGATTTTTGGCAGACAATAGAAAGATTAGAGATTGTTTTTGGCTGATAGGAAAATATAGGTTACATCCTCTATATCAAGATAAATGATAATATTTTAAATTATGCCCAATACAGATTAGGGTATCATTGTATTATAAAAAATAGAAAGTTATGTTAGGTGCAGTTTTAGGTGATATTATAGGTAGTTCTTACGAGTGGCATAATGTAAAGACAAAGGATTTTCCACTTGTTACTACTGGTACAAAATATACAGATGACACGGTAATGACTTTGGCTGTTGCAAAATGGTTGATGGAAGATACAATTCATAGTGAAGCTGGATTAGTTCGATGTATGCAAGAACTTGGTCGAGCGCATATCATGGCAGGATATGGTAGCCGTTTTTTTAGATGGATTCTGTCCAAGAATCCTCATCCCTATGGCAGTTGGGGAAATGGTAGTGCCATGCGTGTAAGTCCTGTAGGCTTGTTTGCCAAAACTGAAGCAGAAGCTCTTCAACTCGCTCGTGTCACAGCCGATGTGACTCACAATCATCCTGACGGGATAAAAGGAGCTGAGGTTGTGGCATTGGCAGTATATCTCAACAAGCATCATGCCTCGATGCCATTGGAATTACGCAAGGAGATAACAAAGGGCAGGATTGAAAGTCAATTCGGCTACGACCTAAATAGAAGTCTTGACGAGATTCGTCCTACTTATCAGTTTGATGTAAGTTGTAAAGGAAGCGTACCTGAAGCCATTATTGCTTAT
>CAVKNU010000253.1:0-3246 GCA_963657465.1 Lachnospiraceae bacterium | reverse complement strand
TTTGCAAAGTAACAAAGCATCTTTAGCGTTATGGCAAGAAAATTATACCCTATAGGCATCCAGACATTTGAACGCATTCGCAAGGAGGATAAGTTCTATATTGACAAGACGGAATACGTCTATCGTATGGCACATACGGATGGTACGTATTTCTTCTTGAGCCGTCCACGTCGTTTCGGCAAGTCATTGTTGGTTTCTACTTTCCAGAGTTATTTTGAGGGTAAGAAGGAACTTTTCGAAGGTCTTGCCATTGAGAAGCTAGAGAAAGAATGGGAATCTTATCCTGTGCTTCACTTTAGTTTGGCAGGAGGCAAACACATGGAAAAAGAACAATTGGAGCGTTATCTACTTTATATTCTGGAAGTTAATGAGAAGCGCTTTGGTATAGTGTGTGATTCTCCAGACCCTAATGTTCGTCTGCTCAATCTGATAAATACAGTTACGTCTCAAACAGGCAAGCAAGCAGTGGTGCTCATTGACGAGTATGATGCTCCTTTGTTAGATGTGGCTCATGAGAAGGAGAGTCTTGATGTACTTCGCAATACAATGCGCAATTTCTATAGTCCATTGAAAGATTGTGAGCCTTTGTTGCGTTTTGTCTTCTTGACTGGCATCACCAAGTTTTCTCAGCTCAGTATCTTTAGCGAGTTGAACAATATCACGAATGTAAGTATGGACGAACCGTATGCAGGCATTTGTGGTATTACCGAGGAAGAGCTCCTTACCCAAATGGATGAGGATATAGAAGAGCTTGCCAAGAAAATACAATTGACAAAAGAGGAAACCATCCTTGAGTTGAAGAATCATTACGATGGTTATCATTTTTGCTGGCCATCCCCAGATGTATTCAATCCATTCAGCTTGTTGAATTGCTTTGCCAAGCAGGAACTGGATGACTATTGGTTTGGTTCAGGTACTCCGACCTACCTTATCAATATGATGAGAAAATATGATTTTACTCCTATTGACTTAGGGGATAGAATTTATGCAGATAAGAAGGATTTTGATGCCGCGACAGAGACGATGATAACAATCATGCCTTTGCTGTACCAAAGTGGATATATGACCATTAAGGGTTATGAAAAGATGAGCAAGCTTTATGAGTTGGCATTGCCTAATCAGGAAGTGAAGATTGGTTTGTATGGCTGTTTACTTCCTCATTATTTAGGGCGAGACTCTGCCAAGGGAAATACAGCCATAGCTCGTATGTCGGTATTGATACGCCAAGGCGATATGGATGGTGGCTTGCAGCTATTGAGCGACTTTTTGGAAACAGTTCCTTATTGCACCAACACGAATTATGAGGGACATTACCAGCAGATGCTTTACATCATCTTTGCCCTGCTTACCAACTATGACATCATCGTTGAGCAGCATACTGCCAAAGGTCGTATTGACATGACGCTTGAAACGAAAGACACCATCTATGTGATGGAACTGAAGTTGAACAAGTCTGTTGACGAGGCTTTGCAACAGATAGAATCCAAGCATTATGCTGATGTCTTCAAGATGAAAAATAAGAATGTTGTGAAGGTGGGGTTGAACTTCTCTGTAAAGGATGAAGTGAATACTTTGGAATGGAAAGTTGAATAGGAAAAAGAGCTTCTTAAGAAGGCTAGGGAATATGAAAAAGGGATGAAACACATCACGTGTTCCATCCCTTTTTCATTTATAGATTTACGATTAGTTATTTTCTTTTATCGTATGCATGTACTGGGTAGTCTATAGTATAATGGAGACCACGGCTTTCTTTACGTTCGATAGCCATGCGAGTAATGAGATAGCCTACGTTGATCATGTTGCGAAGTTCGCAGAGGTCCTTGCTCACCTTCACACGTTTGAAGAGATTCTCTGTCTCTTCATAGAGGAGGTCGAGACGATCCCAAGCACGCTTTAAGCGAAGGTCGCTACGTACGATGCCCACATAATTGCTCATACATTCGCCTACTTCCTTCACGCTTTGGGTAATCAAAACCTTTTCTTCGTTGGTCATCGTGCCTTCATCGTTCCAAGCTGGCACCTTGTCATTGAAGTCATATTCGTCAACATGTTCCAAACTATGCTTGGCTGCCGTATCAGCATAAACCACTGCTTCTATCAAGGAGTTGCTAGCCAATCGGTTGCCGCCATGAAGACCTGTACAAGAGCATTCGCCGAGTGCATAAAGACGATTGATACTAGAACATCCGTTCAAATCAACCTTGATACCACCACACATGTAGTGAGCTGCTGGGCGAACAGGAATGTATTCCTTCGTAATATCGATACCGATGCTAAGGCACTTGGCATAGATATTAGGGAAGTGATGCTTGGTTTCCTCTGGATTCTTATGGGTTACATCAAGACAAACATGGTCGAGGCCATGGATCTTCATCTCTTTATCGATGGCACGAGCCACGATGTCGCGTGGAGCCAAACTCAATCGCTCATCGTATTTCTCCATGAAACTCTCACCATTAGGCAAACGGAGAATGCCACCATAGCCACGCATGGCTTCCGTGATGAGGAAAGCAGGGTGGGTTTCTCCTTGATGATAGAGGGCTGTTGGGTGGAACTGTACGAATTCCATGTCGGCAACCGTACCTTTGGCACGATAAACCATAGCTTCGCCATCACCTGTAGCAATGATAGGGTTGGTTGTTGTCTGATAAACAGCGCCACAACCACCTGTACACATCACGGTCACCTTACTCAAATAAGTATCTACTTTCTGTGTGTCAGGGTTGAGTACGTAGGCACCATAGCAGTTGATATAAGGAGTGCGACGAGTGACACGAGCACCCAAGTGGTGCTGAGTGATAATTTCTACGGCAAAATGATTTTCTTTGATGTCGATGTCAGGATTGTTGCGTACGGCTTCCATCAGTCCACGCTGAATTTCCGCACCAGTGTCATCTGCATGGTGCAAGATGCGAAACTCACTATGTCCGCCCTCACGATGCAGGTCGAACTGTCCGTCTTGCTGCTTGTCGAAGTTGACTCCCCATTGCACGAGCTCTTTGATTTGCTCAGGGGCCATCGTTACAACTTGCTTTACAGCTTTGTAGTCGCTGATGTAATCACCTGCAATCATTGTATCCTGTATGTGCTTGTTGAAGTTATCCACCTCTAGGTTGGTAACTGATGCCACACCACCTTGTGCGAATGACGTGTTTGCCTCGTCGAGTGAGGTTTTGCAAATCATGCACACCTTACCTTTATGCGCTCTGGCTACTTTCAGGGCGTAACTCATACCGGCAACTCCTG
>CAVKNU010000252.1:0-3375 GCA_963657465.1 Lachnospiraceae bacterium | reverse complement strand
ACCACCTTCACCTTCATACCATTGATGCTAGGTGTATCGGCAAGCATCTCACTCTCGATGAGATTTTTCTTGGTGCCTGGATAAATAACAGTAGCCAGGGCTTCTTCTATCAATTTTGGATATAATGTCATGATTTTTATAACTTAACTTTGCAAAAGTAGCAATAAATTATGTATTAAGCAAATAAAAACTAAATTATTTCAGTTATTAAACACTTTTATGTATCTTTGCAAAGATGTTACATAACTAACAAAAAATGAATATTATCCGCATAATGAATATAAAAAAATATAAGAAATTTGGAAACCTAAGAAAGTTCTTGGTTTGCATTTCTTTTCTTTCCCTCTGCCTCAACGGTGCAGCCAAACACTCCGTTCCTGCTACCCCTATCACCAAGATATACTGGTCGGACATTACGGGTAAAATATATTATAGTGTCAACGCCAATCCTTCACCTGTTGTTAAAATTGCCCTCGACCTCTTTGCCAACGACATGAAAGCCGTGACAGGATTTGCCGCACAAATGAAGCCCAACGCTACCCTACAAATTTATCAGCTCGACCAGCTCACCAAGAAAGAGAATTCTGCGCTCAACAAGCTAGGATTGCCTCTCCATCAACTCGTCAACAAGAGAGAAGCCTTTTACATTGCCACCCGCAAGAACAAGATCATCGTCGTGGGAAGTGACAGTAGAGGCACAGCGTATGGAGTCATGGAGCTGTCTAAGATGGCTGGCGTATCACCGTGGGGCGATTGGAATGACTTGCAGCCACAACAAAAAAAGTATCTCTCCACAAAAGTAGGCTTCGAAACGCTCCAGATGCCAGCTGTTGAGCATCGAGGATTTGCCCTCAACAACACCGCTTGGATGAAGAGCCAGAACTATAGCCGCATCTGCCGCCTAATGCTCCGCCTGCGCGCTAATACACTTTGGCAGACAGACAACAAACATGAAGCCATCTACAACAAAGCCGTAGTGGATAGTTTCGACATCTGTATCGGAGAGCACAACAAAGTGACTGAGATTACAGGGAAAAAACATAAAAAACATAAGAAAACGGTTGACAACATAAGAATACTTTGGAATGACAACCAATTATGGTTGTCCAACACAGCCCCAGGGCTTCTCGTCTATGAGATGACCCAGCATAACCTTGGAAATGAAGAAACCAAAAGCCACAAAAGTCACAACAGCGATCAGCAAGATGGTGCCTGGATAGCCAATGTGCGCAATCCCAAACTAGCCACCTATCAACTTTCACTCTTCATGGACATGGCATGGAACAAAGAGTCCGTCAATTCCAACAACATAGAAAAGCATCTGCAAACATGGCTCATCGGACTATTTGGTGACAAATCGGGTAGAATCATATTTCCGCTCCTGAAAGAATATTATCGCCTCACCAGTATCCGTCAACCAGAATATATGGTCATGCCATACGGTGACACAGAGTTTCATTCTGGCGAATTTAGCAATGAACTGGAAAAATATCTTTATGCTTACGATATTTTAAAAAAGAAAGTAAGCGACGTGGAAAAGACGTTGCCACGCAATCAGAATGATGGATTCTTCGAATTGGTGAAATATCCTATCTATTCAGCGGCTCTCATCGCTGAGAAAGAATTGGAGGCACAAGAAGCACGTTACATAGCACGCCCAGGGCTCTTCGACAAGGATAATGAAGCCAAGGCTGCTGCAGCGGTCAGTCTCAATGCCTACAACACCCTCAAGCAGCTCAATGCCTATTATGCCAAGATAGGCAAGGGGAAATGGAGCAGCTATCTCTTCACTAGCGCTGCGGCTATGCAAGCCCCTATCCTGCCTGGTACGTTGACAAATGCAGCAATCAAGCGATATTTAAAAGAAGCTTTCGACCGTGAAGAGGACATTTATCTGCCATACGGCCAATACACTGGCATTGTGGCAAAGAACGCATGTGACTGGACCACCGTGTCAGGACTTGCCAACGAGCAAGCCAATAAGCTCCTAATGCCTTTAATCGGACACAGCAATAAGTCGGTGGCTCTGCCTCGTGGATGCAGCCTCAACTACACGTTCTACTGCGAACAGGCAGGTGATGCCCGATTCACACTAGCCGGCTTGCCTAACTACACTCCGATGAAAGGCGACATGCGCGTAAGTGTCAGCATCGACCATGCCACACCTGTAATCTGCCAACTTAAAGATGTATATAATTCCAAAGATTGGAAATTTAGCATTTGGAGAGGACAAGCCCTAAAAAGCTTCTATTTGACTCTGAAAAAGGGAAATCACTCATTAGAAATCAAGGCACTCGACAATCATGTAGTGCTTGACCAATGGATACTCGACTTTGATGTAGATAGAGAGTATTATGTGATTCCTACCCATAAATAAGCGAAGATAGTTATTTAGGAAAAGGGGATGTCAAAACGATTTTGACACCCCCTTTTCCTATTTTCCTGTTTCCTTAGGCGTACGCTTGTCACGACGATAGCTACGATAGTCGTCCAAAGGAATCTCCACATCCGGTTCTACAAGTTCTCCATTACGTGGCAAGGTGAATTTCTGATATTTGATATTCAATCCTCTCTCTATCCACATGCTCTCATAATAAGTTTGGATGGAGAGAATCTTACGAGTTTCCTCATCAATGCCCTCCTGATGATAAAGATCTTCGGTACGGAAGAGTACAGGCAGATGGTTGCCATCCACCATATACGTGGTATAAGTGAAGAGGAAATTGGAATCTGTCTTCAGATGGATGATACCACCGTCCACCAAGAAATGGCGATAGCGATTCATGAAGTAAGTAGAGGTCAATCGCTTGCGAGGATTCTTCATCTGAGGGTCTGAGAAAGTAAGCCAAATCTCTTGCACCTCATCCTCTGCAAAAAAGCGGTCGATAATCTCTATATTGGTACGCAGGAAAGCCACATTCTTCTGTCCTTCCTCTATAGCTTTCTTGGCACCGGTCCACATACGTGCGCCCTTGATATCCACACCAATGAAATTCATTTCAGGATAGAGTTTTGCGAGCTCCACAGTGTATTCCCCCTTACCACATCCCAACTCCAAGACTATCGGATTGTCGTTGTGGAAATACATTTCACGCCACTTACCCTTCATATCAAAAGGCACGTCATCAACTACACTATAGGGATATTGGAACACATTCTCAAAGCGCTCCATATCTGCAAATTTTGCTAATTTACCTTTGCTCATTAATTTGTATTTTTTGTTTTGGCTGCAAAGTTACAGTTTTTTATCGAGAATAAAGAGAGACGCACAGGAAATCAGATAGTTAATGTTTCTAAAGACACATAATCGATACCACAAAAAAAAGCACTCCGAGAAGTATAAACTTCCCTAAGAGTGCCGAATGAAAAAAAATG
>CAVKNU010000251.1:0-3385 GCA_963657465.1 Lachnospiraceae bacterium | reverse complement strand
TTCTAATTTGCAAACTCTAGATAGCAAAAAGTAACTTTTTTTTCATTATTTAGCATTATTCTAAGTTAAATCCGTCTTGTTCGTCTTTTTTTTACCACCTTTTTACTACCTTTGCACACATGAAGTTACACATTTTTAATCCTGAACATGATTTGGCTCTTGCCGCTCGACAAGGGCAGTTCACGGCTCCTCATGCAGGCCGTCAGTTGCGATGCGACTTGGCGTTTATCCCTGCCTTGTGGGCTGACGAGGGTGATTTTGTTCTCGTTGACGACATTGATGATGCTCGTGATAAGGTGCGCCATCTAGGTGCTACGTATGCCGACCATGTAGAGTTTATTACCAAATTACAGTTGGAGAGTGTCTTTGCGCATACGATGGAGGTGGACAGTATTCATCCTTGGGGGTGGGACTTGCCACTGAAGCGAGAATTGCAGCGAATGGGATGCCCCGACATCATGTTGCCTACCGACTCTACTTTGGAGCGAATCAAGCACGTGAGTAGCCGCCAGTTCTGGGCCTCGCATCTTCAGAAAAACGTGGTGTACGTTGAGAGCTTGGAGGAACTGAAGCAGAGAGTTCACTTGCTGGGCAAGGCGGTGGTAAAGTCGCCATGGAGTAGCAGTGGCCGTGGGGTGAGATATGTCACGGCGGAAGATTGTGCTCCTGATGCTCAGAATGTGTCGCTAGACAACTGGATGGCTAACATCATGGTTCGTCAGGGAGGTATGACCGTAGAGCCTTATTATAATAAGGTGAGAGATTTCGGTATGGAGTTTGAAATGTGTGATGGGAAAGTGCGCTATCTTGGACTGTCTCTTTTTCATACTGTCAAGAATGCCTATACGGGCAACATTCTGGCTTCGGAGGAGGAAAAAGAGGATATGTTGGCTAGTTATGTGGGCAAAAAGCAGCTGGAAACCATCAAGAGGCATGTGGCCGATGTGGTGGAACCTCATTTGCGCGACATCTACCAAGGGCCTTTCGGGGTGGACATGATGATTTGCTCCAAGGATTCTGAGAACGGGGAGACATTTGTCAATCCTTGCATTGAACTGAATCTGCGACGTACGATGGGACATGTGGCCTTGGCGTTGAGCAAGGGCTTGATGGAAGAACGAGCGCATGTGATGCAAGTGGCTTTCGATGGAAATCGCTATCGCTTGCGCGTGTTGCCGGGTGAGCCTTCAGAAGATGCTCCTTTTCATTAAAAAGCTTTGGAGAATACTCTTAAATAATTCATAAACAAATAATTAAAAACAATCTAAAACAAATTCAAAACAATGAGAACAATCATGCTTACGGCAGTTTTGATGGCTGGCTCCTTGGTAGCTACAGCTCAGAAAACTACCACGAAAACAGGTGTAGCCTGTGCTCAAAAAACTTATGTGTCACAAGTGTGGAATCCCGACAATGGTGATGGCACCTACACCAATCCTGTCATCAATGCGGATTATTCGGATCCAGATGTTGTGGCTGTGGGGGATGACTATTACATGACGGCAAGTAGCTTTAATTGCATACCGGGTCTGCCCATTCTGCATAGTAAAGACTTGGTTAACTGGGAGTTGATAGGTCACGCTGTCACAAAGCTTCAACCAGCGAGCGAGTTCGACCAACCTTCTCATGGCAATGGTGTATGGGCTCCTTGCATCAGTTATCATAATGGCGAGTTTTATATCTATTGGGGTGATCCTGACTATGGCGTCTTTATGGTGAAGGCGAAAGACCCTGCGGGCAAATGGAGCGACCCTCTATGCGTGATTCCTGGCAAGGGAATGATAGATACCTCTCCACTCTGGGATGAGGATGGTCGTGTTTATCTTGTCAATGGATGGGCAAACTCTCGCAATCGATTTGCGTCTGTTATTACGGTTCGTGAGTTGAATGCAGAAGGTACTCAAGCTATCAGCGACCCAGTCATCGTGTTTGATGGCAATGGCACGGAATATCGTACCTGCGAGGGACCAAAATTCTATAAGCGTGACGGTTGGTATTGGGTGATGTTCCCTGCCGGAGGTGTGCCTACAGGTTTTCAGGTGGCTATGCGTTCCAAGTCTCCTTATGGTCCTTATGAGGCAAAGAAAGTGTTGGCGCAAGGTAAAAGCAATATTAATGGGCCTCACCAGGGAGCTTGGATTCATACGAAATACGGTGAGGATTGGTTCATGCACTTCCAAGACAAGGAGGCATACGGAAGAGTCGTTCACTTGCAGCCTGTGACATGGAAGGACAATTGGCCTGTAATGGGCAAGGTGCCAGCCAAGGGCTACTGCGGTGAACCGTACGAAACCTATAAAATGCCTAAGGCAAGCGTGCATGTTAACGTGAATCCTGTGGAGAGTGATGAGTTTAATACTCCAAAACTCGGATTGCAGTGGCAATGGCATGCTAATTACCAACAACAGTTTGGTATGCCAACACCTTGGGGCGTATATCGTATCTATACACACAAAAGTGATGAGACGATTTGGCATACACCTAATTTGCTCTTGCAGAAAACTCCTGCAGATAATTTCACGGCAACAGCAAAGTTGGAGTTGACAGCTAAAGATCAAAACCAGATGGGTGGCATCATCATGATGGGACTTGATTATTCGGCTTTGGTCGTTAAAAGGGTAGGGAATGAATTCCAGTTGCAGCAGATTACATGTCATGCTGCAGACAAAGGTGGTAAGGAAGATGTGAAGCTGCTTGCTACATTCAAGCCTACGTCTGTGGATAAGATAGATTATCAGCCTGCTATTCACGAGTCGCTTTATATGCGTATGGTGGTGAAGAACGGAATGATGAAATTTTCTTATAGCAAAGATGGAAAGAGTTACAAGACCGTAGGTGATGAGTTTAAGATGCGTGAAGGCAAATGGATAGGAGCTAAGATAGGTTTGTTGGCGAAGGAGCCAGCTGGCAAGACCAATCGTGGTTGGATAGATGTGGATTGGTTCCGTGTCACAGCCAAGTAGCCTTCCATGCTAAGTTATGACAAGGGTGACGAGTGACAGTGGTGACACTCGTCACCCTTTTCGTAAATAGAAATAATGTCTTATTAGTTGTCGAGAAATGACTTATTTACCTTTGGAAATGACTTAGATAGCAAAGGGAAATGACTTATTTATCTCTCGAAATGACTTGTTTATCGGCTGAGCCGATTCATGTTATCAAATTTTAAACGAAAAACGGATATAACTACCTTATAATAAGGAGCTTATATCCGTTTTGTTTCTTTGCCTAATCTAGTACACCCTTAGGGATTCGAACCCTAGACCCACTGATTAAGAGTCAGTTGCTCTACCAACTGAGCTAAGGGTGCTCCAAATATATGCTAAACTAAAGTGACTCCGCAAGGATTCAAACCTTGAACCTCTTGATCCGTAGTCAAGTGCTC
>CAVKNU010000250.1:0-3425 GCA_963657465.1 Lachnospiraceae bacterium | reverse complement strand
AAGGAAAAGACAAAATGAGTAATCCTAACGAAAAGAAGATTTAACCATGCAACAAGTACTTAATCTTAGCTTAAGCGTTTGCTCTGCAGAGCCTCAAACAAAAGAGTATATCTGTGAATTGTGCTCTTCACTTGGAAGTGTTGTTGCACTTTTGGCATTTATATTCTCTGTGTATACTTATAAAGGACAAAAGAAAGTCAATGAATTGCAGATGATGGAATCTACACTTTTCAATATGATAGAGCTGCATCTGTCAATAAAAAATGCCATGCAGTTTGTTGGTCAGCAGCCAACTATGTCACCTCTTGACGATAAATGTCAATTTGTAGACAGAAAAGTTAGTGGATGTGAGGTCTTTAAATCCTTTTGGGAGGAATATTGGTTTAAAGATAAATACGTAGACGAAGATAAATACGTAGACGAAGGCAAACATTTGAAAATAAATTTAGATTACAAAAAAGGGAAAGTAGGAATGATCAATGTACTAATATCTCTGGGTTCCAAAGTGTATCAAGACTATCGTGAACTTGATGTCTTTAATCCGTATTTTACTCAGTTGTATGAAATAATCAAGTTCATTGATACGAGAGATTTTTTGAACAACAAGCAAAAGAAAGAGTATATGGAGCAAGTACGTTCTATTTTGTCACCTTATGAACTGATTTGGATTTACTATGATTGTCTTTTTGGAGAAAGTAATGGCAAACTAAAGCCACTTGTGGAAAAGTATACTTTCTTGAAATACATCCCCAAGAATTCATTAGCAACTACAAGGGATATAATGACTTCTAAGATGTTTATAAATAACAAAATGATAAACGATTACCAATATTACGTTACTAAAATCAAAGGAAGTAAAGATAAGTTCTATATCGGGGCTTTTGAAGATAAGCAGTTGAAATGCAATCTTGTAACAAGAATAGTAACTTTATAATAACTTGAAAATATGCAGACACTACAACAAGATGCCATTCTACAGGGTGGTAGATACAAGATAATAAAGACGCTTGGTCATGGAGGATTCGGTATTACATACTTGGCTATTCAGTGTGGACTGGAGCGTCAAGTGGCAGTGAAAGAATTTTTCATGAAGGACTTTTGTGAACGTGACAATGAAAGTAGCCATGTCACTTTGGGCATGGGTGCCAATCGTGACATGATAAAACGTTTCCGCGATAAGTTCGTAAAGGAAGCACGAAACATTGCAAAGTTAAATCATCCGAACATAGTCCGCATTTTTGATGTGTTCGAAGAAAACGGTACGGCGTACTATGTCATGGAGTATGCTGAGGGAGGTTCTTTAGGAGAGAAACTAAAGGAGAAAGGTAGTTTTACAAAGTCTGTTGCTACTCGTTACATTATGCAAGTTGCTGAAGCTGTAGACTATATACATCAACGCAAGATGAATCACCTTGACATTAAGCCCGACAATATTATGCTTTCATGTGATGACAATGCTATCTTGATAGATTTTGGACTTGCCAAACAATATGATGCTACGACTGGAGGGCAGACAAGTTCTACACCTATCGGGATTAGTGAGGGCTATGCTCCGATTGAACAATATCAGTTGGGCGGTGTTGGCAATTTTACACCAGAGACGGACATTTATGCACTTGGCGCAACTTACTTCAAAATGCTTACAGGCATAACACCTCCCAGTGCTCCGTCTTTGTTAGAAGATGGAATTTCCGTAGAGCCTTTGAAATCCAAGCGGGTAAACAAAAATGTGATAGATTTGATATGTCACACAATGGAGCCACGCAAGAAAGATCGTGTGCAGTCAATCTCCCTCTTCCTTAGTGGGTTAAATACAACCACCCGAACTCCCAACTCGGCATCTGCAGAGGATGATAGCACTATTGTTTGCAGTGTAAACGAAGAATATGAGAGAGCTATTCAACTGTATAACGATGGACAATACAATAAGGCGTTCAATTCGTTTGAAAAACTGGCTTCTAAAAAAATACCAGAGGCGATGTTTCGCCTAGGTGTCTGTTATTATTGGGATGAAGGAACAGGGTGCAATTCTAAGAAAGAAAGATTTTCAAAGTGCAAAGATTGGATGCTAAAGGCAGCGAAGCTGGGTAATAGTGATGCCATGTATTGGCTTGGAGCATATTTATACTCTAATGGAGAAGGGGTTATAAAAAATGTTGACAAGTCTATAGAATGGTTGGATAAAGCTGTAGGAGCTAAGAATCATTCTGCAGAATTTGCACTTGGAATAAAATACTTAGCAGGTGACGACGTTAAGGAAGATGAAGAGAAGGGGTCTTCACTAATCAACAAAGGCCTCGTGGGGTTAAAAAACAATGCATCAAGTTTGTCAAGAGAGGAGATGCATGTATTGGCAATGTGTTACCAGTTCGTAAAAGATGATTTAAAGAAAGCTGTATATTGGTATAAGAAATCTGCAGATTTAGGTGACCCAGAAGCGCAAAATGCATTAGGTGAGATTTATTTGATTGGCGGAGAATGCGTTGAGGCTGATGAGCATCAGGCTTTCAAACTGTTTAAACTTGCGTCATCTAAAACCTTGACAGGAGCATTGAAAAATTTAGGCGATTGTTATATGTTCGGAAAAGGAGTACGTAAAAGTTATACTTTAGCCATAACGAATTATCGTAATGCAGCTGAAGATGGCGATGCTGATGCGATGTTTATGGTAGGGTTATGCTATTTTGAAGGTCATGGGGTAGATGAAAATAAGACTACTGCATTACACTACTTCAAGCAAGCTGCCGAACAAGGTAATGAAGTAGCAATTGAGTTATTGAATTCAATAGAAGACAATGTGGAAGATAATTCGAAAGAAGAAGGAACAATATCTTCCGTGCCAGAAAAGACTCAACTTTGCTTCAATCATAAAGGAGGAACCAAGACAGTTTATGTCGGCAGAAACTGGGTAATTATAAATAGGCCGTCTAGATGGATTCATGTTGAGGAAGACGGGGCAAACATAGTTGTTACGGTGGATGCTGTCGGTTGGTTATTCTCGGATAACTTTAGAACAGATGATTTTACAATTAAGGTGGGTGATCGAGTCTGCCAAATAAATGTATATCAGTCTGGCAAGGTGTAACTTTTACAGAACAAAAGACGTAATTTCATACACCATCCCCACCATTTCGTACAAGTTGTGGGAGAAGTTTCTCTCATGTAGATACTTTGGCTTACCTTTGCGTTATCAAAACAAAAAGTGACGACATGAAGAAAGCATTGATATTTATAACCGTGTTTGGGGTTGTCCTGTTGGCCATTGTCCTCAATGCCGTGTTTTATCTTGTCAGCGGCCAGTATAAAACGGTGGCGAAGATAGACAGGGGCGAGGAGATTAGTCTGTACGAAGTGGCGAGCATCATGTCGCTGCACGCCGGGATATGCACCGTGGGGAGTGTGTATTGCCCCGAAGCCGCCTATGC
>CAVKNU010000249.1:0-3471 GCA_963657465.1 Lachnospiraceae bacterium | reverse complement strand
ATTTTAATATGACGGAATACTTTTGCTCCTTTGGTAAAAAGTCATGGCAATCAATGGACTTTTTATAGAAATATTGTATCTTTGCACCTTGATAAACTCTCTTATAATAATGTGAAATTAAAAAATGTAGAAGTATGAATATTGAATCTATCCGAGAGTATTGTCTCTCACTTCCACTTGTGACGGAAGACTTCCCTTTCGACGAGACCACCTTGGTTTTCAGAGTGCTCGACAAGATTTTTGCTTGTCTTGACTTGGAACGACCGGAATGGGTGACGATGAAGTGTAATCCCGATTATGCCTTGCAGCTGCGTGAGGAGCATAATGAAATAGAGGGAGCTTGGCATTGGAACAAGAAATATTGGAACCAAGTGCGTCTGGACGGAATGCTGGAAGATGACTTCATCCAGGGATTGGTGCGTCATAGTTACAGCGAGGTTGTCAAGAAACTCAAAAAGCAAGAGCGACTTGACCATCCTGAGATTATGGAAGTAAAATAATAAAAGACGTGTTGTTTTCTCTTCTTGCGGATGAATTGTTCTGTTATATTGAAATCGCTTATATTATAAAAAATAGTGAATCAGATGAAAGAAAAAGAAGTTTTATATGTGTTGCTCCCACAGTTTGCGGAGCACGAAATCCCTTTCCTTAGTCAGCCTCTTCGTACAGATGGTATGGCAATGAAGGATAATCCTAAGTATGTCAACAAAGTGGTGGCAGAGTCGATGGAACCTGTGGAGGCTATCAGTGGCTTCCGTGTGTTGCCAGACTACACCTTCGATACAATGCCAGAAGATTATGCAGCCTTGGTGCTGATAGGTGGCTTCGGCTGGGCGAACGAGACAGCCAAGAGCCTTGTGCCAATAGTTGCCGACGCCCTCAAGAAGGGAAAGATAGTTGGAGCCATTTGCAATGCTTCGTCTTGGATGGCTCAACAGGGATTTTTGAATCAAGTGAAGCATACTGGAAATGGCTTGGAACAGTTGCAACTGTGGGGTGGTGAGCATTATACGAATAGTGAGAACTATGTGAATGCTCAAGCTGTGAGCGATAAGAATATTGTTACCGCCAATGGTTCGGCACACTTGGAGTTTGCTTGTGAGCTGCTGCGTCTCTTGGAGAATGACACTCCAGAGGCAATCAACATTTATGAGCAGTTCTATAAGAAAGGTTTCGTGGAGTTGATGGGATAAAGAATAAAGGCAATACCCAAACTTTGTTGTTTTTGATATTGCCTTTACTACTTAGTCTTCTATAATTCCTAATTTCTTTAATCTGGAATGAATCGCTCCACGAGAGCGTTCCATTATTTCAGCGATTTCTTTTATACTTTTTCCTTCATTGAAGAAGTTGATAAGGATTTCATCGGCTTTTTCTTCCCAAGGAAGATAGGCATTACCATGCTCTTTTCGCTTTTCTTCCATCGTGTATGCTTTTTTGTGTGGAGAAGTCACATTACGACCTTTTTCTATTATCTCGAAATCCCAGTCTTCGACAGTTCTTGTCTCTGTGCTAAAACTGATGCCAATCTTCACAAGTTTTCTATCATCTGCCTCGAATGGCACCATGTAGCCTTTCTCGTCTATCTGCTTCAATGCTTCTTTTGCAGGCTTGTTGATCTTGATTTCGAAGACGAAGATGGCAATAGGGGAAAACATCACCGCATCGGCTCTGCCTCGGCAACTCTTTGCTTGTGTAAGAACTGCGATATTCATCATCGAAAGGACAACATAGAATAGCGTTTCATAATAATATTCGCTCTTCTGCATGTCAGCCAGCACGTCCTTGCCTCCTTCTGGGTATGGGATGGATGCGAAGTAAGACTTCATGAGCGTCATCGCCTTGTCGATGTCAAATTTCAGAAGTGCTTGGTAGAAGCGAGCTGCAAATCCCAATGAAGTTCCATCACTCAGATTGGTGTATAGTGGCAGAAGATTCTCCATCAAACCAGCTCTGACTTCCTTGTTTGGAATGCCGAGATAATAGCCCCTCGTCATTGGGTCGTACCCCTTGATAGTGAGATAACCGCTCTGATAGAGTAGAGGGAGGGCATCCGACATCTTTTCGGTAGGGCGGTCGAACGAGGATGAAAAGGCAAAGACATCATCCAACTCTGTCACGTCCGTCTTGAATTTCTGCATCTGATTGATGAGGTAGGTGGAAGTGCCTGAGGCAAACCAATAGTTGTCGATGTAGCCTGCTGCAAAGCATCGCATCAAGCTGAAAGGGTTGAACATATCTGGGCTATCCATGCTAAAATGATACCCATCATAGTTATCTTTCAGCTCCTGTTCCATTTGCTCGGTGGTCAGATGGTTTTTCTTAGCCAACTCCTCGATGTCTTGCTTGAGAGTTGTGGTGAGTTCTTCCTTCGTGATACCGCAGATTGCCGCAAACTCTGGGTCCATACTGATATTGGCAAGGTTGTTGATGGTACTGAAGATACTGAGCTGTGAGAACTTGGTAATGCCTGTGATGAAGGCGAATCTCCAATATTCATCATACTCTTTGATAGGGGCGTAAAACTCCTGCATGATAGTCCTAATCTCATCCAGTTTGGTCTCATCATGTAAAACGTCTAATAAAGGAGCATCATACTCGTCAATAATAATAACAAGCTGTTTACCTGTCTGTTTGGCTGTTTCTTCTATGATATTCTTTAGCCGTGTGCCTGGGGAAACATATTCTTGTGTGATTCCTAATTTCTCCTCATACTTGTGAAGCATGAATTTGAATTTGTCAGGAAATAGGCTGGTGTCACAATATTTGAATCCTGACATGTCGAAATGAAGCACAGGATATTCTGTCCAATCCTTCTCTAATTCCTCCATGGCGAGTCCTTTGAAATATTCCTTTTTCCCTGCAAAGTAAGAATGCAAGGTGCTACTCAGCAGGGATTTCCCGAATCGACGAGGACGGCTAAGAAATACATATTTATACTTCTTAGTCAACTTGTAAATCAAGTCCGTTTTATCTACATACACGCATCCTCTTTCGATGATGTCGCTGAAAGTCTGTATTCCTACAGGATAGGTTCTCATATCCATATTGCCTTATTCTAATGTCCTTTAGTTCTTATCCTTCAATCATCCAGTCCTCGATATTCCCCTGCGTGGAATCGAAGTTGATGCCTACTTTGGTGATTGGTTTTCCGCTGAGGGCGAAACGTTGGCGATAGTTCTTCAGATTGATTTGTTGCATCGCCGTCTGTGCGCTCTTGTTGAGCTTCAACTCGATGATGTAGAGGTCAGTCTTGGTGAGGAGCACGATGTCCACTCTTCCCCTTGGCGTATGAATTTCCACATCCACCAGATAGTCGGTGAGAAGCGAGAAGATGATGAAGAGCATTTGTTGGTAATGTCCCTCGTAGTTGGTTACGTTGCAGTATGGTACGGTTCCCAAGAAATCTTGCAGGAGATGCAAGGCTCCATCCATGTCTTGCTTGTCAAGTGCCTGGGCAATGCGACGAGC
>CAVKNU010000248.1:0-3475 GCA_963657465.1 Lachnospiraceae bacterium | reverse complement strand
TACCGGAAGCCCCGATGGGCAGAGGTTGGGCAGATATACATATTGATAAAGGCGTTTTTGTACGCTTTGGTTTTGACGTTCTGAGAATCTAGCAGTTCACTACAATTTGTCAAAAACAAAGCAACAAAGGACGTCTCATGGGGTGTATTATATACAATCCTCTTTGTCTTCGGACGGAATAGCCGTTCGTTGGTAGGGAGGGTGAATTATATATTTACACTGGCGTGGGGCTTTCCGGCGTTGCTCGTTTCGACTTACAGGGCAATGCGAGAGCCTCTACACGTGGAACGAGTGACAAGAGGCTCCACGTTTTTCCATATGTATCAAATAGTAAGCATTAATAATCACCATATTGGAGCCTATGGATATTGAATAATTCTAATGTAAAGACAGAAGAGACGATTATGAGTGAATTATCTAAAATCTTGGCTACTATAGGAGTAGTTGTTCTATTCGTTATCATCTTTGGTGCAATTGCTGGTTCAATGAGTGATACTGGTCAGACACCTGGTATTTTGGGCCTAATTGTATTTGGAGCCTTGATAGGGGCACTGAGAGCTATTTGGAAAAAGCCTAAGAAAAATGAAAAAAAAGACGATACATCCAATCTTCAGAAGTAAAGCAAAATCGGAATGTTCAAAGACTATTATCAGATATTGGGTGTTTCTTTTTCAGCCCCCAAAGAGGAGATAAAGAAGGCATACAGAAAGAAATCACTGGAATGGCATCCAGACAGGAATCCAGGAGTTGAAGTTACAGAAATGATGCAAGACATCAATGAGTCGTATAAGATTCTGAATGATGATATTAGTCGGGCAAGATACAACAAGGAATATCAATTGTTTACTAAACAATGCGAGAATAGCAAGTTCAAAGGCCAAAGGCCAAGGCCACAATCGGAGTCTTGGAATTATGATTATGATGTATATGATGAAAATCTGAGGGATGACATCAACAAGGCAAGAGTCTACGCTAAAGATAGGGTTGACGAATTCTTCAAGAGTCTAAAAGATACGTCAAAAGTCGCAGCGGAAGGGGCTTGGGATGGCTCTTATGGTTATATCATAGGCGGATTTATCGCCACTATAATATTTGCATTAGTAAGAGCATGTCATTAAAAAAATAAATAGAATTATGAGAATGAAATATTTTATTGGATTACTGCTTTCTATAGTTATATTCACATCATGTGGGCAGAAGAAAAAGATAACTTACAGTATTTACTCAAGCGTTGACAATACATTTAGTGTTGAGGTCCCATCAGACGCAACACGGGGAAGATGTATTCTTGATTTAATGAGTTTTGAGAATACCAATTCGCATCTAACAATCACCATACAACACATTAACGAAGGAAGTATAGAAGAATATATCCGTAACAAACATACTACGGACAATACTTTTTCTTATAATCTCTTCCAGTCTTCTGATACAACATCATTCTATAAAATCACAAGAGGGAACAACATGTGGTCGGCTTATGACCTTTATATGCTCAAATGTTTGGATGGAAAGAACTATCTTATCAATGTAAGTTCTGATGTACTTGGCCAATCAGAGATAATAGAGATTATAAAGCACATCTACACTTCGATGAGACTAAATGGAATGGGAGAAGGTGATGATGCTGCGATAGAAGAAGCTGAAGTTGTTTCTCTTGAAAAGACGTATTCGACAAAATTCTATTCCGTGAAGTACCCTAAAGGATGGAATGTTATAGAGCATTTGGATGAAATGACAGAAGTATACATCGGCCATCAACCAGAGAATTTCGGGTTTACCATTGTTCGTTTTAAAACGGATTGTACTCTTTCAGAAGTGAATGCAAAAGGAAATGAGAATCTTCGTCAAGCAGGTTTTAGAATCTTGAAAGAAAAACAGATGACTGTTGACGGAATGAAATGCTATAGAGCAGTTCAAGAGATTTCCAGTCAAGGACAAAAGGTAAAACACATTTCTTACACGTTCAAGAAAGGCGATATTCTGTACAATATCAAGTTTGGCTCTGTGACGACAAGAAAGCAAGATAATATTGCAACTAAAATAATTGATTCGTTCCGCTTTAAGTAACCAAGATGAAAAGGGTAATATTAACATATTTGTTTTTCCTATATTGCATTGCAGGATATTGCCAGAAAACTTTGAAGTTTACTGATGTTATGCTGTATTGTGGTGATACGAAACTTACCGTTTCTGAAAAATGGAACTCTTCAGATGCAGAAGAACTTGGCATTACAAATGTGACAGAAAAAAGGTTTTATGAGCTATCTGGTCAGAGAAGAAGCATAGACATTGACTATTGGACATGGAAAAATGAACGAAATGGAAATGGCGTTTTCGGAACATATTCTTATTTGAAGGAACAGAATGACGGTTTGTCAATCAGTGTGTTCTATAACAGAGAAGAATTGGCTCTCTTGCTGGAAAACAACACCAATATGTACATTTTCATAAATCTCAGCACTCTAATGTTGTTCTATTGTGACAATGCCGATGAAAATGTAACATCTGTAAATCCTACAGGCAACACTTTGCGGAACAAATATTTTCATAAATTTGATTACGTTCTAATTCCGCCAAAGAAAAAAGCCGAAACGTCTTTCTATAGCTTGCAAAGACTTCCTGTTTTCCCCGCATCACTTCCTAAAGGCACAATTATCCAATATGATGTTTTTTCATATGCTTTCTCAACAAACCCATAGGATATCATTGAAGATATGATACCAGAGGAAAAAAATGGAAAGAAACTATTTGAAGCGAGAAATGGTGTCTATTATTTCTCACTCCAAAATGAATTCCTAACGTCAAATTCCTTTGGCTATATAAGAGCGTTGGGGTTTGAATCAAGATACCACTGCAAATTATATTGAGATACTTGGTGTTTGCTGAAATCAGAAATAAGGTCATCTTTGGGGCAAATAGTAAAGAACCTACAAGATAGAAAATAATTAGGGAGGGCATACATGGGTGTCCTCCCTTTTAGTGTCATTCAAGAATGGTTACTCCACAACGCTTCTTCCTGCCAATCTGCAGGGAATCCCATAGCGAGGATGTCTACATTAGGGTGCTTCTGCAGTAAACTCTTCAAGGTTGTAGCAAAATGATTGTCGGGCTTGATACTGTCAAGCATGTACTTCAAGTAACAGAGGTGTAGGTAGAGTTTGCTGTCGTTTTCAACCCTAAGGGTAATCCATCTGCCACGAAGTCGTGTGTTGGTCTGAGGTATAATAGGAAAACTGCGATTCCAAACACGGGAGTGATGAGCCAAGTAGTTGCGCATGACAACCGCACACTTTACCCAACTCTCAAGAATGACGTGTTGGGGAAGGTTAAATTCACGGGCAATGCGCTTCTTGATGGCGTTGTCCTTGAAATTGCAAAACAAGTCTGCTATAGAGTTAACTAAAGAGTGAAGTAGTTGAAATATTGGCAAGACTTAGTGTTGTAGCCTTCATTCTCCCCACATCTCACGGAT
>CAVKNU010000247.1:0-3485 GCA_963657465.1 Lachnospiraceae bacterium | reverse complement strand
CGTAACTTTGGCGGGGTAAATTAGAATATAAACGTTTAAAGGAGATAATTATGGCTAACTATATACGATTTGACTGGGCGATGAAACGATTGCTTCGCAACAAGACTAACTATGCCGTGTTGGAAGGATTGATGTGCTCATTGCTCAATGAAAAATTCAAGATTGTGAATTTCTTGGATAGTGAGTCTAATCAAGAGGATGAGACGGATAAGTTTAATCGTGTGGATATTCTTGCGGAGAGCGACAAGGGGGAACTCGTGATCTTCGAGATTCAAAATAGCCGTGAACTGACTTACTTCCATCGTATGCTTTATGGTGTTTCCAAGGCTATTACCGAATATATCCATCTTGGGGAAGGGTATGGAAAGGTCAGAAAGGTATATTCTGTCAATATCGTGTACTTTAGTCTCGGACAAGGTAAGGACTATGTTTACCATGGAAAAACAGTTTTCCGTGGAATGCATGAGTCGGATGATATATTGCATTTATCTAAGCGTCAGCACGAATTGTTCTTTGGAGAACAGCCAGATGAGGATAAGGCGACTAAGGAGGCTGGTGACTTGTTCCCTGAATACTTTTTGCTGAAAGTAAATGATTTCGATAAGGTGGCTACGACTCCTCTGGATGAATGGATTTCTTTCTTGAAGACAGGTGAGATTGCCAATGATGCCACTGCACCTGGACTCTCTGAAGCTCGCCAGTGCTTGGCATACGATAAACTCTCTGATGAGGAGAAGATTGCCTATAAACAACACATGGATAATCTCGTCTATCAGAAATATACGCTTGAAACGAGTTATGATGATGGTCAGCAAGATGGGGTGAGAAAAGTAGCGAAGAACTTACTCTCACTGCATGTTCCTATGGATACAATAGTGAATGCTACAGGATTGTCGGTTGAGGAAATTGAAAAAATGAAGGAGGAATAGGTATATAGCAATAGCAGGATGAAGATAGTGTTGACTGTATCAAAAGAAAATATGTTTGCATTATGAAAAAAATGTAACTTTGGCGACGTAAAATTATAAACGCTTAAAAATAGGAGGATAAAATTATGCTAATATATGTAGCAAACCCACTATATGATGCTGTATTCAAATATTTGATGGAAGATGAACGCATAGCGAAAACTATTCTTACGGCATTACTGAAGAAAAAGGTTGTAGATGTGAAGATTCGCAGAAACGAGTATGCGAATGTGACTCGTCGTGAGTCTATATCGATGTTTCGTATTGATTTCGCGGCTACAGTACTAGATGAGAAGGGAAAGTCCCACTTGATGCTCATCGAATTGCAAAAGACTTGGTTGCCTAGTGAAACCTTGCGCTTCCGTCGTTACCTTGCATTGCAATATAACAATGAGGAGAATATGTTGAAGAAGGAGAATGGGAAATATGCCATTCCGATGGTTGCTATCTACCTTCTTGGACATTGTGTTGGTGAGGTGAAGGAGCCTGTCGTTTACGTGAACCATCGTGCTTATGACTATGATGGCAAGGAAGTGAAGGATGGCATGCCTGACCCTTTTGTTGAAAGTTTGCAGCATAATAGTATCATCGTTCAGATACCTTTGCTTCATGGAAGGATAAATAATCGTTTGGAGCAGGTGCTGAGTGTGTTTGACCAGGCTAATGTGGCAGATGACAAGAAGGTGATCAAGGTGGATGATAAGCAATTTGAGGGTGACAATGATATGGAATATATTGTTCGTCGCTTACAGTCGGCTGCTGCTGACCCTGATATGCGTTATCTGATGAATGCCGAAGACGAATTCTTTAAAGAGTTAGAGTCTAGGGATACGCTTATCATGGAGAAAGATAAAGCTCTTCAAGAGAAGTCAGCAGAGCTTCAAGAGAAGTCAGCAGAGCTTCAAGAGAAGTCAGCAGAGCTTCAAGAGAAGTCAGCAGAGCTTCAAGAGAAGTCAGCAGAGCTTCAAGAGAAGTCAGCAGAGCTTCAAGAGAAGTCGGTAGAGCTTCAAGAGAAAAATAATATGCTTCGTACCATGATATCGGGTATGCGAAAAAATGGTATGTCTTTTGCTGAAATAGCCAAGATGTTAGGTAAAACTGTTGAAGAGATAGAAGAACTTGGATAATTTATACGATGCCATCTGAAAAACACAAGTAGATAAGAATTTACACATTAATTATATATTAGGCTGGCAAGTACTTTCTGAAAAGGAAAATACTTGCTAGCCCTTTGAGCGTTTGTACTTTTACAAATACATACTTTATGAAAATTTTATTGGCTAATAAGTTCTATTACCGCCGAGGCGGTGATTGTATCTATATGCTCAATCTGGAGAGACTGTTGAAGGCTCATGGACATGAGGTGGCGGTGTTTGCCATGGACTATCCTGAGAACTTGGACACGCCTTGGAAGAAGTATTTCCCGAAGGATATGAGCAAGTTGATGGCTTTTACTCGTCCGTTTGGGGATGAGGAGATAAAGAGAAAATTCTCACAATTACTTCATGATTTCAAGCCAGATGTGGTGCATCTCAACAATATTCATACGCAACTTTCGCCTGTTATCGCTAAACTTGCGCATGAATATGGCTGCAAGGTGGTGTGGACATTACATGACACCAAACTTGTTTGTCCTTGCTATACTTGTATGAGAGATGGTAAATGGTGTGAGGAATGCTTTACGGATAAACTTGCTGTGGTGAAGCATCGCTGTATGCCTGGAAGTATTCCTGGTGCCATTGTTGGGTATCTTGAGGCAAAGAAATGGAATCGGGATGTACTGGAGAAATATGTGGATTGGTTCCTGCCTCCTTCGCTATTTATGAAGGATACTTGTGTGAAGGGTGGATATTCCGCAGATAAGTTCAGGGTGCTTTGCAACTTTATTGATGTCTCTAAGGTTCCACAAAATGCACAGATTTCTCAGATGAAGGAAGATTATTATGTTTATCTAGGTCGTGTGAATGAGGTGAAGGGAGTGAGGACGCTTTGTAAGGCTGTAAGTCAACTGGATAAGAAACTCATTGTAATAGGCGATGGAGAACTGTTACCAGAACTAAAAGAAACTTACAAAGGATGTAAGTACATTGAGTTTAAGGGGCAGATGAACTGGGAGGAGTTTATGCCTATTCTGCAAAAGGCGCGATTTATGGTTCTACCTGCAGAATGGAGCGAGAATAATCCACTAACGGTAATAGAGTCACAAAGCTTGGGTACTCCTGTGCTTGGTGCAAGAATCGGAGGCATCCCTGAATTGATAAATGAAGATAACGGAATGACCTTTACTTCGGGTGATGTTGAGGATTTGAAGGATAAAATATTGAAGATGTTTGCTCATAATTTTGATTATGAGCAAATCGCCAAGAACGCCATCGAAAGATACTCTTCGGAGGCATACTATGAGAAATTAATGGAATACTATCAAAAATAATAATACGTAAATATTATGTCAGAAAAGAAATTGAATGGTACTGTCATCGTGACTTACCGCTGCAACGCTCGTTGCTCTATGTGTAA
>CAVKNU010000246.1:530-3503 GCA_963657465.1 Lachnospiraceae bacterium | reverse complement strand
GATGCCGATTACCCGCGATGGGACGAAAAGACCCCGTGAACCTTTACTATAGCTTAGCGTTGGAACCGGGCCGTTGATGTGTAGGATAGGCCGGAGGCTATGAATGGGGCGCGCCAGCGTTCCTGGAGCCGCCGTTGAAATACGGCCCTTTGACTGTTTGGTTCCTAACCCGTGTTACGGGGACACCGCTTGGTGGGTAGTTTGACTGGGGTGGTCGCCTCCAAAAGAGTAACGGAGGCTTCTAAAGGTGCCCTCAGGCCGATTGGTAACCGGCTTTAGAGTGCAATGGCAAAAGGGCGCTTGACTGGGAGGCCGACGGGCCGATCAGGTAGGAAACTAGAGCATAGTGATCCGGCGGTTCCGCATGGAAGGGCCGTCGCTCAAAGGATAAAAGGTACTCCGGGGATAACAGGCTGATCCCTCCCAAGAGCTCATATCGACGGAGTGGTTTGGCACCTCGATGTCGGCTCGTCACATCCTGGGGCTGGAGAAGGTCCCAAGGGTTAGGCTGTTCGCCTATTAAAGTGGCACGCGAGCTGGGTTCAGAACGTCGTGAGACAGTTCGGTCTCTATCTATCGTGGGCGTTGGAGGTTTGCGTGGGTTTGACACTAGTACGAGAGGACCGTGTCGGACCGACCTCTGGCCAACCGGCTGTGCCGCCAGGTGCATTGCCGGGTAACTAAGTCGGGCAGGGATAAGCGCTGAAAGCATCTAAGTGCGAAGCCCTCCACAAGACTAGACCTCCTTGGTATTATACCAGAAGGGTCGTTCAAGACTAGGACGTTGATAGGGTGCAGGTGTAAAGACGGTGACGTCAAAGCCGAGCACTACTAATTGCCCGAAAGTTGTCGCAAGATTTTCATACTTGCATATAATATGCTTGTTTGGGTTTCGTTGGAAATCTAAGTATAGTTGCGGTAGAATGGAAGGTTCTATTGTCAGCATTGTCTGTTGCCGACTGTCAGCCATACTTATCGGTGTAAATAATATAAAATCATCGGTATAGAAAGAAACAGAAGGCGGTTATAGCGGCGGGGTTCCACCTCTTCCCATTCCGAACAGAGAAGTTAAGCCCGCCCGCGCCGATGGTACTGCGGAAGCGGGAGAGTAGGTTGCCGCCACCTTTTATTGAGTCTCCGGATAATCGAACATGATTATCCGGAGACTTTTTTTGTTTTATCGCGATGATAATATTTGTCCACTTCTATAAGAGCATGGATGGGATTGCTCATAAGTCTTTTTACTTGAACGATGGCATCAATGCGATCTTGTTCCGTAAAATCATGAGAGCAATATTTGAAAAATACTGCGCATACCTCATTAGTTATATGCTCTATCCAATCTTGTGTTAAGAGTCCGTCTGATTTCTTTAGAAATTCCAAACACATATCACAAGCATACATAACGCATTCATTCATAATATCAATAAAATACAACTGGGTTGTAAAGTTGTTAGAACGTGTCCTAAGATTACTTATTATATCAGTTTCAAAAAACTGCCGGAATTGCGGTTTCATAAATAGGGTACTATTAATAAATTTATTGTCCGTTATTCTTGAGACTTATTGGTAACAACTTTTTCATTCAACATTGGTACTTCAAAAGAAAGATTCGTCTGTTTCCCGCAGATGCAACTATCAATACTTAATGTCTTATTTTTCATTGCTATGTTTAATTCTTGTTAGCTATTTGAGTTGCCAACTCGTAAAGTCCATCAGGAGTTATCCACTTTATTCCCCATTCGTATTCTTTTATTATTGTGCCTACAGCCATTGCTGCACAATATAGCGAGGCAATGTTTGTTTTGTTTGACCATTGCTTGGCAGCTAAGATTATAAGTTTGTCAACCAAGGATTGAGAGTATATACTGTTACGTACATTTTCTATTTCTTTCTGTGTTGCAACTTCAAGCACTTCTTCCTGAATGCTTTTTTTATAGGAAATCATCTCTGGAAGGAAAGATAGCATATTGTGTTTAACCTTGTTTGCAGCGATTTCAAACTGCTCCTTGCTTAAAGGATTGTTCGGTGTAATCATATATGCGATTTTATATTATTTTACCATGCATTGGAGTTAAAGTCTTTTACTTCAACTCCAATGCTTTATTGTACAAATTGTAAAAGTCTTCTGGATAAGATTTTTCTTTTTCACTGTCAATGGTTAGTTCTGTCAGTTCATTGTCATGTCCTTCTATTACAAATATTGGTTTGAATTGGTTATTAGTAAGAGCACCTCTATATTCTTTAAATTTTATATCGACGAGAAAATAGCCGTTGGGTAATGGAATTTTCTTTACGAGGTGGAGATCTTCATCAAACATACCCAATAACGTCATGCTTCTGTTAGTAAAAATGCTACACGTCCATGTTCTCTCACTCATTACTATTACGTATAGAGATTCTTTAATATCCTGAAATGTCATTATCTTAGAATAATCCATGTGGCTTTTTTTGAAAAAAAGGAAATGAATATCGTTCTTATTACAATTATTAATTTCTTTTATTGCGTCAATTTTTTCCTTGAAAGTACGCAGTTTTTGTGGGTCAAAAATCATATGGTTACATTTTACTTTTATGAAACATTCTATTAAATTCAAAGTGGATTTTTCTTCGCAATCTTTGTGGTTATCTTCGTGTTCGAGAACTGATTTTATTAAGAAGATATAGTTGATTGCTGAGTCTGATTTGCTTACATAGCATCTTGGTGGTTACTAATGTAGCGGTATTCTATACCAGAATCGTCTCTAAATACAGAGAGTTTCTTGATAGTTCCGTTGTCAGGCCAGCATTCCAATACGAAACGATAATCTGGGTCTTCGCCTTGGTAATAAAGAGTAAATCCTGTTTGGCGTATAAGGTGGGCACGCTTGGGGGACAATGTTGGAATTATTGAAATGACGACATTGTTTCCAGTGTTGTCATATTCAAAATTTGCTCGTCTGGAAACATTGTCTGTGGAAATCAATTTTCCAT
>CAVKNU010000246.1:0-520 GCA_963657465.1 Lachnospiraceae bacterium | reverse complement strand
TAAAAAAGATGAGTTACTATTGGCATGATATTTTATTTTGCGCCTTTGACTCCCAAATGGCTGGTTGTTTCTATAATGTTTTCTGTTGGAATTTAGATACTAAAAAAAGCGTGGAAACTGTATATACTAAAACAACAATGATTCGACTTGATGAATTTTGACGACAACACCTGCAAACAACTGATAATAAGGAAAGAAAGTGCAAAAACCAAATCATAAATAGATTTAAACGAATCAAAGTTTATTGGGGATATGTGGGAACATTTACGGGAAAGATATTAACTTTGTGGCAGAAATAAAAAACATAGGAACATGAAGATTACCATTATCACAAAGGAATGCAAAACCAAGGATAAAAATGCTACTACAAAAGCCAATCTTTGTTTTCGACTCCGAGATAAGGATGTTGACCTCAAAGTCCGTTCCGACATTGAGGTTATGCTTGACTATTGGGACAATGATGCACTTTCCTATCGAAGGACAAAGAAAGTACCATCTGACGAGCAGAAGAAAGTCAAGG
>CAVKNU010000245.1:0-3528 GCA_963657465.1 Lachnospiraceae bacterium | reverse complement strand
AAAGCATTTCTATCTTCTTGTCTTGTACGCCCATGAACCCGATGGGATTCTCTGCATCTTCCATCACTACGAGGTGTTGGATATGCTGTAAGCCTTGTTCGGCGAAAGGTGATAGGTGCAAGATGTCCTCTTCCGTCAGGAAATGGTGACTGGCACGCACCGAAGTTCTCCATACCTCCAAGAGGTTCTTGATGAGCATCTGGGTGCGTAGTCTCTTCTCTACCTCTTTGAAGACAATTTTGTCTTTGCAATTAATGTCTAAAGCTGTTGTCATACATTATATGATATAGTCCTTACAGCATTTTTTCCCACTGCATAAACTGCTCTACCATGGCTGGCTCATAGTGTGAGAAGAAGAGGCTGTGCCCCAAGTCAAGGGCAGCAATCTGCTCCATCTCCTGCTCGTTCAGCTCGAAGTCGAAAATGTTGAGGTTCTCCTGCATTCTCTCCTTGTGGGTGCTTTTAGGAATAATCACCACGCCACGCTGGATAAGGTAGCGAAGGGCTGTCTGAGCCAAACTTTTGCCATGAGCCTTGCCAATCTCGGTGAGCACAGGGTTTTTGAAGAAATCGTTCAAGCCCTCGGCGAATGGCCCCCACGACATGATTTGGCAACCATACTTCTTCATGTACTTGTTTGCTTCCACCTGCTGGTTGAATACATGGGTTTCCACTTGGTTGATGGCTGGCTTTATCTCCACGTGCTCCTGTAGGTCGATGAAACGGTCTGGATAGAAATTGCTCACGCCGATGGCTCTCACTTTGCCCTCACGGTAGGCACGCTCCATCGCACGATAGGTGCCATAGTAATCGCCGAAAGGCTGGTGGATGAGCAAGAGGTCGATGTAATCGCTCTTCAGTTTTTTGAGGCTTTCAAGGATAGAGGCGTATGCCTTCTCCTCGCCAGCGTTGCAAATCCAAATCTTGGTGACGATGAAGAGTTCCTCGCGAGGCACGCCACACTTTTGGATAGCCTCGCCCACGTCTTCCTCGTTGTGGTAAGCCTGTGCGGTATCTATCAGTCGATAGCCTGTGCTGATGGCATCGAGCACGCAACGCTCACACTCCTTTGGGTCAACCTGATATACGCCATAACCCATCTGGGGCATCTTCACCCCATTGTTTAATGTAACATAGTTCATATCTTTTTTCCTTTCTGTTTGTTGTTATTTGATGGTTGCAAAGTTACTATGTTTTTCCGAAACCGACATTACGCAAATTACGGATATTTTTCTCCAAAATACCACTCTTGCGCAAATTCGTTACTTCAACCAATGCTCCTTGAGCCAAGCTCTCACAGGTTCGTCGAAGAGCTTGAGGCTAGCCCATGCCACGAGGATGCTGACCCCGAAGGTGCTGATGTTGATGAGGAGTGTCTTTGCCTGTAACATGGCAGCAACCGCCCAGATATACGATGATGGGGAAGATGAAGAGAATCGCTATCATCTCATAGATGCCATTATATAAATAATGTGTCTCTCCACCCAGGCGAGGCATCAGGAGCACGATGATGAACAAGAGACTGCATATCCAGAATCCACGTTGGGCGAACCCTTGTCGGCGAAGTTTTTCCGAAGTCTTTGCCAGGGAGTCCGTCATCATCCTCGACAATAGGAGACCTGCGAAGAATGGGTAGAGCAATCGGGTAAGGCCGATGAACATGTGCTTGCCGCTCAATTCCCAACCTCCGATGACGGTGAATGCTTGCGCATCATGGTTGGTGAGGATGCCGAAGATGTCGAGCACCAACTTGGAGAAATGGCGGATGAAGAGCGCATAGAGAATGTTGGTGCAATACTCGAAGAGCAGTGACCAAGCATTGCCGTTGAGTGGATATTGCTCGTTCCATCCTCTGATGTCCAATCTTGGCGTGACAGGAATCATCAGACTTCCCAGTTCCATCAGCAATAGTACCTTGTCTGCATGTGCGTTCTTGATGAGTGGAAAATACTCGCTCATGCCATAATAGAAGAGCATAGCCCCAACGATGGAGGAGAGGACGATGAGCGGATGGAGGCGGGTGATGCGTCGCTTGAAGAAAGCCCACATTGTCATCTTGTTCCATCTGTCATCGTAGGCGTATCCTATCACGAAACCTGAGAGGATGAAAAAGAAATCCACGGCAAGATAACCGTGGTTGATGGGGGAGGTGAGTGGATTGCCTGTACCATAAATGTCGAAATGGTGGTAGGTCAGCACGATGAGTGCGGCGACTCCACGAAGTCCGTCGAGGATTTCGTAACGTGGTTTTGATGGGAGGGAAGTTTCTGTCATGATTCTTCTTGTGATTATTTTTTATTGAATTGTTATTTTCTTTTCTTAAATAGAATGCTGTTGCATAGGTAACATATTTTGGGGAATATTAAAAGGGATGGAGGGGGAAATCAGTGATAAAGGTAAGAAAAAACGTTATTCTTGTTGAAACATAGTATGACTTACTACATGGTAATACCTAGTTTTGGGTATTGTGTATCTCGGAATAATCTTGTACTTTTGTTGCCTGAAAGGAAACGACAAGATATATCGCCCCTTCGTAAAGTTATAAGCAGCAATCAATAAATTCGTAATAAGATGAAAAAAAGAATGATGATTTTGGCTGTCCTACTAGGGATGGTCGTATGGGCAGAGGCATTGCCTTTAGGGAAAGTTGGTGAGCCTCAACAGCAAACTGATAAGACAGAAAAGGAACTCTCTGGGATAGATTTCTTGAAGAGCCTGAAAGGAACATACATAGAGCTGTTCTCTTCCGAGACTTGTCTCAACTCAAAGTATAATGATTTATGGAAGAGCGAGGCAACGAAGTATGTGGGCGAATCGCAAGCCGATGGTGCAGTCAAGCAACTCATTGGTGGATGCCAAGGCACGAAAGTAGGCGAGGAGGCCGTTGAATATTTCAAGCAAAATGGTGGCATGCAGTTTTGCTGTCATTTCTTGCAAGACGTGAAGAAGTTCGTCTTCAAGGGCAATCGCATCGTTGGCTTGGCTGTTGATGGCAAGCAACTCTTCTCCCATAAGTACCATTTTGTAGGCAAGGATACCGAGGGCTCATACCTCTATGAGAGCGATGACAATAATCAAGATGAGTTCCGCTATTTCTGGATGCGTCCTGATTCTCCGAAAGAAACCTATCATATTGAGTTCCGTTATGGAAGTGACAAGGAACAGCTCACACAGCAGATGGCAGGTAAGTATGCGTACTGGATGGCTTCGGGTGTAAGAGAAGGTCACGAGGAGGAATGGAAAAATAGTATCATCTTGTTCGTGGGGGAGAACCTTGGGAAGTAACAGAATAAAAAAACGATGGAAGCAGGTTAACAGTAGCCAAGCTTCCATCGTTTATTTATAACTCTATCCTTTACCTCTTTCCTGCCAGATACTCAATGGCATAAACTGACCATCTTGGAACTTTGCGAATATTTGTCCGAACTGCCGGAATGTCGCATAGCATAAAGAGGGCGGCGAGTGCCAGGGCGAACCAAATGACATAGCCATACACCTGCTTGATTGCCACCAACATCATGGAGTGGA
>CAVKNU010000244.1:0-3528 GCA_963657465.1 Lachnospiraceae bacterium | reverse complement strand
CCACCTATGGAGTATCGAGAACCAAGTATAGTGATGCCTTCAGTCGAGTCGTAACTATGGATGACTTGTTTCTATAATTACTGTAACTGCCCCCATCTGATACCTCCCACATCAGATGAGGACTGGTTTTATATTATCATTTTTCAGCATCAATCTCTCAATGTAGCCAAAGGTATAACCCTGACACCATCTTCTCTCGTATATGCCATTTCGCCCCCTGTCAAAACTATCAGCAAGTCAGGCTCCCTTAAGGGCATTTGCTTTTCATCCTTGTTCTTTTCACGAATCGTAAGCCATCAGTAACCCCCGTATTGCAGGGTTTACTGATGGCTTACGTCAGGGTCTTGCATCTTGATGACACTCTTAGCCTGCTGTAAAGCCGTAGTAGTCTTACCACACCATTTTGGGCCTACAATCTGAACTGCTCCAAATGCCTCCAGACGAAGTTTCAATATTTTATCTACTATTCTTTCTAAATATCTCATATTCAATACATTTTTTGGTAACAAAGTTAATAAAAAAGAACGAAAGGAGCAAGCAACTTTATATTTTTGCTGTATTTTACTTTATATTTTAACGGTATTTTATTTTATGTTTTATCGGAACTTCATTTTGCATTTCTGTCTTACATGTTTTACTTTCTCTGCATTTGAATCATTCAACACCAAACTTATTGTACTGAAATAGTGCCAAGTTCGGTAGGAAAAATGTAATTTTTCTTGGAAGTTCGGTAGGGAAAGAGTATCTTTGTAACGGAAATTATTAAATATCAGAAACTTATGTATCGAAGCATAATAAAATGAATATTTTTTGAAATTTTCTTCTAATGATACTATATTATGGGTGTATTACATAGGTATCAACATTGACAATAGCCAATCGGGAATGAGTAAACTAAAGATTACAAAGAGTATCATAAATTTTCCAAGATAAAAGAATCATGACATACGATGAATTTAAACAATTGGCAGAGCATCCACAACATCGTGACATCCCTGCCATCTTCAAACTTGAAGTGATAGAGATAGAGGAATTGCCAGAGAACAAGCGTTCCCACTATCCGAAATATAAGGTGGAGCCTTATGCTTCCAGCTATGCCCTCGCCCCCACCCTCGAAGAGGCAGAGGCGTTGATGCGCAAGGACATCGGCTATCGCAAGAAGATGAAGGAGGAAGATGACTATCCGATGGACACTTTCTGCTATTACATCTCTGAGATTCCGATAGGACTGATGCACTACGAGCGAGAGTATCTGTCACAAAAGATGTATGATGGTGAAGGAAAACTCATCGACCAGACTTACTGTAGCTCTGGCTTCAGCATCTACTACCCAAGCATTTGCGACTCTCCCGAATATGATAGGCATCCCGACGAGATATTCCATGGACGCTCTGAGGATAAGATAAGATTCCATAGAGGCGACATCGTGGAGGTGTATAGCGGAGATGAAGTTAAGTTGGCTACCGTCGTGGGAACTCCCCTCACCACCCAATTCGTTTGGGAGCGAATTCCAAGTCTCAAGAAGCGAGGGATTGGGATAGACGATATGCCATACGATGAGACCGACGACACCTATACCGTGATAGATGGTCCTGGCTATGAATATCACGACCATGTCTCGTCGATGCACGTCTTCGCCCCTCACTATCATGTGCCGCTCTATCTGCAAAGACGCTTCAAGGGGTACTTGGAAAAAGCGGAGAAGAAGCAAAAGGAACAGGACGAGAAGGACAAACTTTTCAAGCAAGCTCACGATTGCTGCAGCCACAACAAGGAGCAGTTGGAGAAATCTGAGAAATGCGGTTGTTTTAACTGTGGCAAGATTTTCCCATCTTCTGAAATCGTAGATTATCTCCCAGACGAGGGTGGACAAACTGCCCTTTGCCCTTACTGCCACATCGACTCCGTGATAGGTGATGTCTCGGGATTCCCTATCACTCCAGAGTTCTTGAAGAAAATGAATAAGAGGTGGTTCTGAGAAGTAATCGACTTTACTGAAACTGTCCCCATCTGGTATCACAACGTCAGATGGGGACAGCTTTCTATCAAACAAAGAAATCATCTAAGTTTGCAGACAAGAATTCCTCTACAGAAATTCCATCTGTACCAACAACAAAAGCGCGATAAGGATTAAAAGCCTCTCTGAACAAGCCAAGTCCTTTATTCATACCTCGCTTTCCACTCTTGACTTCTATTGCCCAAACCTTGCGATTTCTCTCAATGATAAAATCAACCTCATTATTTTTCTCTCGCCAATAATATACCTTGTAATCCAACTTATCGGCATAGTTCAAAAGGTGAGAACCGACTGCCGACTCAACCAATCGCCCCCACTTTTCCAAGTCCAAGCGTTGTTCCTCAAAATTAGCCGTGGAATAAACGTTCATCAAAGCATTATTATACACTTGATATTTCGGCACTGACGCATATCGTCTTGCTGTATCGCCCGAATATTTTTGCAATCCTGCAAGTAAATGGCACTCATCCAAAACCTGAATATAGTTAGCCAGAGTTGTTACATTCCCCTTGTCCTGAAGTTGTCCCATCATCTTCGTCAATGACAACAACTCACCAGAATAAGAGCATCCCAATTCAAATAATCTTTTCAACAAAGCTGGCTTATAAACCGTAGTAGTCCCAAGCACATCATTAGCCAAAGCCGATTCAATCAAAGAATCCTTGACATACTTTTTCCATCTTATTTCATTGGAAATCAACGGAGCTGTACCAGGATAGCCGCCAAAATAGATATATTGGTCAAGTGTCCAGTCAAAAGCCTCCCTCATCTCAGAAAAAGTCCAATGCCCCATTCTTATCAGCTCAAATCTACCTGCTAACGATTCCGTCAACCCTTTTTTCAACAACAACCTGGAAGAACCAAGAAGAAGAACTTTCAAGTTTCTCTTTTCACGAGTATCTCGATCCCACTCCTTCTTTACCACTTCGCTCCAATTATCTATTTTCTGAACCTCATCTATGACAAGAATATGCTCTGTTTCATGTCTAACAGTCATCTCATTTCTTGCAGCATCCCAAACATTACTTATCCATGCCTGAGTTACATTCAGTTCATTATCAGCAGAATAACTACTATAAGGCAATGTTATGCTGCCTAAAACTTGCTCCACCAAAGTGGATTTTCCCACTTGACGAGGTCCTGCTATGACTTGGATGAACATTCTTTGCTCTTCCAATCTCTTTTTAACTTCTTGATATTCAGATCGTACAAACATATCTTTTCAAAATGTTCAAAAGTTCTAACTAAAATGTTCAAAAGCTCTAACTAAAATGTTCAATTCTTTGCGCAAAGATATGAAAAGAAAAGCAAACACGCAAATAATTGTTTATTTCTTTTAGTTTTTAAGATTTTCTAGAAGGAGACAGCTTTACCCGTCGCCTCGGGGAAGCTAGGTAAGGCATTCTGTATATTCCTTAATTCCGCAAGCTAATGCATTAACTTGCGGAATTAAGGATTTATTGTATTCTGCTTCTTGTATAGCGATGGCAACACTCCGTACTCTTCCTTGA
>CAVKNU010000243.1:0-3542 GCA_963657465.1 Lachnospiraceae bacterium | reverse complement strand
ATGTCGTCCATCGTCTTGAAGAGTTGCTTCTTGCAAATCTCCTCGGGACTTGGCAACACGCCGTCCACGAAGTCCTTGCCAATCTGCTTCTCTATCTGGCGAACCTTGAACTTTTCGCGAGTATGGATGATGGAGATGGATGTTCCCTTCTTGCCGGCACGACCTGTACGACCGCTTCGATGGGTATAGCTAGCCACATCGTCAGGAAGACCATAGTTAATGACATGGGTAAGGTCATCCACATCAAGACCACGAGCAGCCACGTCGGTTGCCACGAGGAACTGTACGGTATGGTTGCGGAACTTCTGCATGGTGAGGTCACGCTGCTGCTGGCTCAAGTCGCCATGCAACGCCTCGGCATTATATCCATCCTTGATGAGCTTGTCGGCGATGTCTTGCGTCTCCAACTTGGTGCGGCAGAAGATAATCGCAAAGATGCGTGGGTAGAAGTCCACGATGCGCTTCAAGGCGAGATACTTGTCCTTCGCATTCACGAGATAGTAGATGTGGTTGACGTGCTCGGCGCCCTCATTGCGAGAGCCCACCACGATTTCCTTATGGTCGTGGAGATAGTTGAGGGCTATCTTTTCGATGTCCTTGCTCATCGTGGCAGAGAAGAGAAGAGTATTCCTATCCTCTGGCACATTCTCGAAGATGGCATTGATGCTCTCTGAGAAACCCATGTTGAGCATCTCGTCAGCCTCATCCAGCACCACATTGTTGACGTGCTCCAACTGAGCCACGCCACGATTAATCAAGTCGAGCAAACGACCAGGGGTAGCCACAATAATCTGCACACCATGCTTCAAGGTGCGAATCTGGCTTCCGATGTCAGTACCACCATATACGGCAGCAATGTGCAAACCGTCGATGTACTTAGCGAAACTGTTGAGGTCATCGGCTATCTGGAGGCAAAGCTCACGGGTAGGACTGAGGATGATAGCTTGTGTCTGCTTGCTCTTGGCATCGGTCTTCTGGATGACAGGGATGCCATAAGAGGCTGTCTTACCCGTTCCCGTCTGCGCCAAGGCGATAACATCATTCTTATTACCAAGCAAATAAGGGATTACTTCTTCCTGAACAGGCATTGGATTCTCAAATCCAAGCTCATCGATGGCACGGCGAATCTCTTCGCTCACGCCCAATTCTTCAAATGTCTTCAAATTACTTTTTACCTTAATTCATTAATCAAAAAAACAGGAAGGCCGAATTCACCCTCCCAGCCATGAATTAGGGTGCAAAATCCTTCCGAGGGTGCAAAGATACGATTTTTTTATTCATTTCCTTATTTTAATACTAAATTCTTTTGCTAAAAAGAAGAAAAAGATTATCTTTGCAGAAGAAAAATGCGTATTTACGCAAAAATCTAACACAAAACAATTATATTAGAAAGTTTAGATATGATAATAGAACGTAAAAAGTACATCCAACAGCTACTAGATAGTAGACATAATAAGCTAGTAAAAATCATTACTGGCATAAGGCGATGTGGCAAATCCTTTTTACTTTTCAACTTGTTTAAGAAGCAACTTGAAAAGGAAGGCATTGACAACGAACATATCATAGAAATGGCATTCGATGACTTTGGCAATCGCAAATACAGAAACCCAGACAAATTCTATCAATACATTAAGAGCCTCATCAAAGATGAAAGTATGTATTATATTTTACTTGATGAAGTACAAATGATGGATGAATTTGAGGATGTATTAAATGGCTTGATGCATATTCAAAATGCAGACGTCTATGTTACAGGAAGTAATGCTAAGTTTTTATCCAAGGATATCATTACAGAGTTTAGAGGACGAGGATTCCAAATTCATGTATCACCACTTAGCTTTTCCGAATTTATGTCTGTTTACCCAGGCAACAAAGAAGATGGTTGGACTGAATATCTCCAATATGGTGGACTTCCGCCTGTTGTCCTACAGCCAACTGCGGAAGGAAAGATAAAGCTACTAAAAGACCTGTGGAAAGAAACATATCTGATAGACATTCTCAACAGAAATCGTATCAAGAACAATGCCGAACTAGAAGAATTACTCTGTATGTTAGCTTCAGGCATTGGCGGTCTCGTTAATCCTCAAAAGCTCTCAAATGCTTTTAAGACCAACAAGAATATAACAATCGGACCTGCCACCTTGAAAACATACATAGACTACTGTTCTGACGCTTTTCTGATAGAGAAAGCTAACAGATATGATGTAAAGGGCAAAAAGTACATAGGGACACCAATGAAGTTTTATTTTTCAGACCTAGGATTACGCAATGCCTTACTCAACTTTCGTCAAATAGAAAAAACTCATCTTATGGAGAATGCCATATATTGTGAGCTAAGAAGACAAGGTTTCAATGTTGACGTAGGCGTGGTCGTTGTCAATGGTAAAGACGAGAATGGTGTTAGTTTTCGAAAACAGCTAGAAGTGGATTTCGTTTGTAATAAGGGCAGTCGCCGTTATTACATACAATCTGCATTTAGCTTGCCGACCCCAGAAAAAATGAAACAAGAAACAAATTCTCTCCGTCGCATTGATGATGGTTTTGAGAAGATTGTCATTGTGGGAGAGCACCTTATTAGTAACCATGATGACAATGGCATTCTCTTCATGAGTATCTATGAGTTTATGATGAAGGAGCTGTAAAAGCAAAGGTGCGCCATAAAACGCATGACGCACCTTTAATTCAACCTTTATAAACAGCATTTACTGTATATTCCTTACCTTTGTATTCTATTTTAAATATACATGTCACAGGGGCATGTATACCAAACAAACCTATAGAAGTGGTATAAGTTGCTCCTTGCCCCACAGCAATCGTAGCATCAATTTTCATTTCATTTCCTACAGTTTCAGTTACACCATCAACAAGCTGTAATGATTTTAAAGTAATGTCAGAACGACTATTATTGTTAATAGTCCAACTAAATTGACTACCATATTTTATCAAGCCATTGATAGAAATCACGCTTGCCCCTGAGCAATAAGCTTTGAGATAGTCTACAATGTTTTTTACCGTCACTTCACATTCATCACCATATTGACCATCGGCAGAAGCAATTGTTATTGTAGTTTTTCCTCTTGCCAAAGCTTTAACCGTTCCATCTTCACTTACTGTTGCAACCTCTGGATTGGAACTTTTGAATGTTACGTTCTTATTTTCCAAATTATTTATATAATCTAGCTTTTCAGAACTTTCTTCCATTAATTCGATTGAAGAAGAAGCAAATTTTATAGCAATACCCTTAGCCTGAGTAATTTTCACGTTCTCAGACAAGTTACTATTCTTATCAAAGATTCTCACTACAGCACTTCTCTCTTCTTGCGTTTTATTTTCTGCCACATTGAATTTCACTACATGAGAAGAGATGGCTCTTGTCATTGAAGCATCCACTTTCTGTAGCCAATCCACATTAGGCATTTCTACATCAAAATCAAAGTTGCTATTAACGACAATCTCGGCGACTCCACCTTCATTACCTACAGAAATATCATTTGGAGTTAAAGTAAGAATACCTCCACCACCTTGATAGACATTAATGACTT
>CAVKNU010000242.1:0-3548 GCA_963657465.1 Lachnospiraceae bacterium | reverse complement strand
CCTGCTCAGGATTCTCCTTCTTGAATATCTCGGTAGTACCCTTGATGAAATCTTGGTTCTCTACCACACGCACAGCCCAAGGTTGCTGATTCATACCACTAGGGGCATTGATACCACACTTAGCGATAAGCGCTAGTTTCTCATGTTCCACTGGCTTGTCGAGATATTTACGAATGGAACGACGAGACATAATCGTATTAATCACCTCGTTGTTCATCTGGCAACAAGACTTTACTTCTTGCTTGTCACTTTTCCCCTGGCAACAACTCTGTGCCTGACTCAACGATGGCAACAGCATCATGCCGCAAACCATCAATGTCTTCAAATTCATCATATCAAAATCTCCTTATATTAAACGCCACAAAGATAAACATTTCCGATGAAATAGACAAATAATCTCTGCTAAACTTGCAGAATCGAAGAAAAACAAGTACTTTTGTAACCAAACTAAGATTTTTGAGATATGACAAAAAAAGCGATAGTGATGGGTGCCACATCGGGCATCGGAATGGAAGTGGCGAAGCTCTTGGCATCCAAAGGATGGCAAGTAGGAATAGCTGGGCGTAGAATCGAACGACTCTTGGAAATCGAAGATGCTACGGAAGGCATCGTTTGCCACAAGCAGATTGATGTAAACGATGAAAATGCCGCATCTCTGTTGCACGAACTCATCGAAGAACTGGGAGGCATGGACCTCTACTTCCATTCTTCTGGTATCGGATGGCAAAACACAACACTCGACGAGGAGAAGGAACTGAAGACAGTCATGACCAACGGCGTAGGATTCACCCGAATGGTAGATGTTGCCTATAATTGGTTTGCCAAACAAGAAAAAGGATCTTATCGCATCGCTTGCATCACTTCCATCGCAGGAACCAAAGGACTCGGCGCTGCCCCAGCCTATTCTGCCACCAAGCGCTTCCAAAACCATTACTTGGAATGCCTCTCACAACAAGCCAGAATGCGCCACCTGCCTATCCGCATCACCGACATCCGCCCTGGCTTTGTGAAAACCGACTTGATTGCCGGTTCTTCCTATCCCCTTCAGTTAAGTGCCAAGGATGTGGCGAGGGATATAGTCAAGGCTATCGAGCAAGGCAAAGAAATAAAAGTCATCGATTGGCGATACCATATTCTCGTAAGCCTATGGCGATTGATTCCAAGATGCGTTTGGACAAGATTGCATATCGGATAAATCTACAAGAAATCGCATAATCATTTTTTCTCGTTATTCCACCGTCGAAATCGTGACATCCGAGAAGGCATTCATATAGTCGAGCATCCTCAGCGTATGGAATCCACGCTTTGCCTTCACCTCGATATTGGCTTCCAGGAACTCCCCCTTGGATGTACGTCGGTCTTTCAGCTCATACGAATGCACCTCCATGCCGTCTTGCTTAATCTTCCTTATCAGCTCCTTCACGCTATCACGTGAGGGGGCAGAGAATGTCAAATTGATGGTGGTGGTGCCCAGTTGAGGGATAAACACATTGAGCACCTCCAAGCCCAAGAGCACCATGACCGTGGTAATCACAGCTGCCACATACATTCCCGTACCACAAGCCAGTCCGATGGCAGCCGTAACCCAAAGTCCGGCAGCCGTAGTCAATCCCCTGACCACATTCTTCTGGAAGATAATGGTACCCGCACCCAAGAATCCAATGCCCGACACCACCTGCGCAGCCACACGAGAAGAGTCTTTCAAGTCGAAGCCAAAGCCATATTGCGACACGACACAAAAGAGGGCACTTCCCAAGGCCACCAGGAAATGGGTGCGAAAGCCCGCTTCCTTGGCACGATACTCACGTTCGATACCAACCGCTCCACCCAAGAGAAGAGCTAGCGAAAGACGAATGGTTAGTTCTGTATAAGTAGCATCCATATCTACGATTCCTTTCTTTTGTTTCAATTAATGTAACTTATCATCAGCATAATAATGCAAATTTACGATTTTTCTTTGAAAGTGATACAAAAAATGAAGAAAAAATTTGGAAGTTATAGATAAAAACGCTACCTTTGCGATTGGAACAACAAACAGAATAATAACAAAAAACGCAATGGCATGAAAAAATTGTTGATGATTTTATGTTGCATGATGGCAACACTCAGTGTTTCCGCACAAAAGGAATTTGTGTATGGAGTCTATCACGTAGATACCAAGAAGGCTGCCGGCGGTAGCTACATCGTGGATCTTAAGAACAAGAAGTTCCTTCCCGACTGCGACGGTGGTCAATACAGCGACTGTGATGACATGAAGAATGTGAAGCAGGTGGGCGAATACACCACATTCGATTGGTACACCAAAGATGGCAAGTCATTGATTGGTAGAGGAAGAGTAGGCAAGACAAAGGATGGTCGCCTCACCCTATCCCTCATCTATGGCAAGGGCACCAAGTTTACCGACCCTATCGCCTTGGGTACCCAGCGCGAGCAGCAAGCTTTTGAGGAGAATGGTTTTGTGGGTTTGCAGAAAGCCAGTGTAGTAAGCAAGGGCATCGACAAGGTGAAAGGCTTGTTCAAGAAAAAGGACAAGGACGACAGCAAGACTGACAACAAAGCCAAGTCGAACAAGAAGAAATAACAAGACTTGAAATTCCGGAAACTGAATAAAAAGAAAAAGGAGAGTGCCCTCATCGAGAGTTCTCTCCTTTTTTAGTTGGTTAGTCCATGTTTACGTTTCCACTTGAACCAGAATCTGAGCCTGAACCTGAACCATTGTCAGAGTCACCAGAGTCAGAACCGCCCGTATCAGAGCCATCAGAATTGGAACCTCCACCTACCACACTGTTAGCCTTTCTCACATTGGCAGCGCTGTTGAGGTTGGCGTTGCTCAGAGTGCCAGTGGCACGAGCACGAAGCTTCACACCTGCGATGTTATTAGCCACACTGAACTCAGCCTCGGTCTTGGCTCCCTCCTTGTTTCGGATTCCGACGCTGAAAATTGCCAAGTTGTCGATCTTCACGTTTTTACCTGCCAAGAGCTGTTCCTTGATGCACTTCACCATCGCCGTCATCATACCCAAGCACATTGCCTCAGAGAATCCTGTATTGTGCTCCTCCATGTGCTTGGCGAGAGCAGAGAGGTTCATCGTTTCCTCAACCACAGGAAATGCGTACCACTTGCCACATGCCTGACTCTTCTCATTCTTGTTCTGTCTTACTACATACTTAATCATAACTATAAAAAATTTTGAGTTAATCACTGCCGAGAAGAACTTCCTCGCATAACCCCTTTTGGATTACACAGCAAAGATACGACATTTTTCTAGGTCGAATGGACGATACCATACGTTGCATGAGATAGCGGACGATATGATACTTTTTCTTATGGTTCTCCTAAGTATTCAACGATGATCCCCACCTCCTTGGGCGTGAAAAACTTAGCGGACTTCCTGTAGCCCAATTCCTCCAACTCCTCCTTAAGTGTAGGATTGCGGTGAATCCACGACATGAGATGATTGACTGCCGTATGAGCAGACATGGCGTCGGGAAAATATTGCAGGGCAAGCTCTGACTTGCCGTATGCCTTGATTTTGAAATCTTGCATA
>CAVKNU010000241.1:0-3558 GCA_963657465.1 Lachnospiraceae bacterium | reverse complement strand
GCGACAAAGATACATCATCTTCGGCAAATCACCAAATTCATTTTTGGACGCTTACGAGCATCTTGACATCAGCAACGGACAACTCGTCCATATCGCACTCTGCATGATTCGAAGCTAGGATAATTTGGTGTCCATCCTTCGACAATGTGATTTTCAGAGAATCGGCAAACTCTTTCAATTCAGGGGAAGAAATCTCTGCCTTACCTTCAACTCCTCGCAAGACCTTATAGGTCAACGTGGGAACTGGACCATGTTTTCTTGCCACAAATGTATCATAAACGATTGGCAACCCATGCTCCTTCAGCCATATTATTGGAGGTCACAATTTGTGATTTCCAATTTTGCCACTCTTCTGTCAGTTGAAACATATACTACTTTCCTTTATTGAATATTTTTGATGTAGCCGAACCATTATAGAACTGGGCTACTCGTAAGGCATACTCCAAAGTTCCTCCTACTGTCAGCTCATGATACAGCAGCAAAGAATCTCGGAAAAGGAAATTGATTGCGCCATTCAAGACCTTGGAATCTGGACCATACATACTCAGATGCACAAACTCCTCTATATCCGTGATATTAACGACTAAGAACCACTGACGTGGCTGATGATTAAAACCTATTGTATTGAGGTAGGGCTTAGTATAGGAATCTCCACATTGCTTAAGGTTCTGAATGATTGATGTAGTATAAGGATAAGATGTCTTGGCTGTTGCTGGTATAACATGAGATGTCTTACTTCCTCTTACATCCTTACCAAAAAGTTCGTTAAGGATGTCACCATAGTAACAAACAGCCTTGAAGCTATCTCTAGCATCACGAATGAAATACACATTGAAATAACTGCCTGAATAAACCTTGCGAACTACATGGATGGTTGCTCCATCAATATGTTCTATCGCAATGTCTGACCCCTTCTCCATCTTTATCGGACTTCGCTTTGTAAAAGGATGCGAAAACTCGATAGGTGCTTCACCTACAGTTTTATGTTTGTTGTCTCGATACCCAGGATAGGCTATCTGCATAAACTCCTCGTCGGTCATATTACCAAACATTGCTTTAAGAGCTGCCTTGGTTTGAGGTGTCTCACTGGAGTTCTCTATCTGTTGCAACAATTCTTGGCGAATTTCGCGCAATTTAGTTTGTATCTTATTATCAATCATGCTTTATTCTATTTCTGAGAGGATTTCCTCTGGTGATGTTCCCATCAAGGTTATCGCTGATATTTTATGCCCGCCATTGGCATTGAGGGAATGACCGCAATGATAGAGAGCATCGTCTATGATGAGCCAACGGTCGTGAGATTCTTTCTTCCATTTACGGATGTCTATATGGTTGTTTGGAAACAGGTGGTCGTGCTCATCCATAAGGCGTTGCATACCTTGACCTACACCTTTGGTATAGATTACGGCTGAGACTTCGGGCTTGCGAACATCTAGGATGCTGAGAGTGAGAGATGAGACGTAGCCATCTATAATGATTACTCGTTGGTTAGCTGTTCGCACAAGATTCTCCATTGCAGCTCTTGCTGTATAGAAATCGCCCTCGAAGAAGACCATCTCTGCAGGAGGTGTAGAGGTTCGGATGAAGAAGTCGAGCTGCTGTTGCTGCTTGGCTTGCGTATCTTCTATGCGAGTCATTCGCTTGTCCATATTCTCTTGCAAGGCTATCAAGTGACGGTTTACCGAATAACCTTGAAGGAGATAATCTTTCAACACTGTATTTGCCCAACGACGAAACTGTATGCCGCGACTTGACTTTACACGATAACCTACCGAGAGTATAACATCCAGGTTATAATACTCGACCTGTCTAGTAACTAATCGACCGCCTTCATTTTGAACTATCGCAAATTTTGCGATAGTTGGATTATTTAGCCTTTCGGTTGTCGCAAAATTTGCGTCTGTTGCTTCTGGCGCCAACTCTTCACGAAGAGCATTATTGATATGCTTACCAATAGTTTTAACATCTCTTCCAAAAAGTTGTGCCATCTGTTGACGATTGAGCCAAACTGTATCTTGGTCTAGCTTTACCTCCAACCTGATACTTTCATCTGGCTGATAGAGAACTATCTGTGAATCATCCTCTAAAGGCTGTATATTGTTATTGTCGTTTGCCATAATTATTCGTTTTTAATGCTAATATAACGACAAAAGTACGACTTTATTCTGTAAATGCCAAAGTTTTGGGGCATTTTTTATGTCTTGCCTCTTAATTGGTCTATTTCCAAATGGGATTTGAGTTCATCAGCAGCCAAGACTACTACCAACACTGCGAGGAGGGATGCTGCCACCTTGGTCCAACGTTTTTTTAAACCCTCCCATGAACTTGCAGTCATGGATATTCTGCGTGGCAGATGTTGCCTTGGGCAAAATCTGATTGCATCCTCCATAGATGAAGGTGCGGTGTATTATTTGTAAATTCATCGTTTCAATTATCAAGGTTGTCATTTTTATGCCTCCTAGGTTACTTTCCAAAGTATCTTAGGATACTTTTTTCTCCATTTTCCACGGATTTCATGGACTACACAGATTTCTGTGCTTGGCGAATGGCTTTCTTTCGAGCATCCCAAGCATTATTGATTGCCACTCGGATGTTGTCGATGGTCTGTCTTTTCTCCCATTTCGGAACGAAAGGAAGAAGGAGGGTAATGAAACTTTGCTTCACTATCAGTTCTTCGGTGATGGATGCTTCTTGCTGGCACATGGTTGCCACTACCTCGCCTAGGTCTCTCGCTGACTTGCAGGAGCGAAGGAGAGTGATTTTGTATCGTCAATCAGAAAGGATGACAAACCCTAACGGTTGACATAGATGATGCGCAAAGTCTATCTTCACTTAGTATTAACATTTTAAAAGAAAGGAATCGATTATGATTGAGTATTCTGTTTACATGATGGGTAATCCTATCAAGCCTGAGGAGGCTCCTAAGGCGTATGCCAAGAACCAAGTGCGTGAAATCTGGGACTTGAACAAGTTTTGCAAGCACATTGCGTCTCACAACAGCGGCTATAGCCGTGGTATGGTGAAAGCCATCCTGTCGGATATGTGCGACTGTATCGTGGAGCAGTTGCTGAACGGCAACAAGATTAAGCTTGGTGAGTTTGGTGTCTTTGGAATCTCCATCAACTGTGAGGGTGCGGAGTCGATGGACAAGTTTACCGAGGAGAACATCAAGCAGGTGAACATCAAGTTTAACCCTGGTGTGGACTTTGAGAACCTTCGCTCCAAGGCCGAGTTTAATCTCGTGGCTAGCCGTGCGGTACAGGCTGCAACCATCAAAGCGGTGAAAGACAACGAGACTACCGTTGACCTTGAGGCTGCCAAGAAGAAGAACAATTCTTCTGATGACGCCAACAACAAACCTTCTGGCGATGGTAGCGACACTCCAAGCACTGGTGGAAGTGATACTGGAAACAGTGGTTCTGGATCTAGCGATGGAGACAATGTTGACATGGATTAGTCCATTGGTAGCACCCGGTTGGGTGTCGGGTGCTACCAACCCTTCTAACTGATGTTTCACCTTTAATTCCATTTTTGATTATGATTAATCCAAATGAAAAT
>CAVKNU010000240.1:0-3566 GCA_963657465.1 Lachnospiraceae bacterium | reverse complement strand
CCGGTGACCGTTGGTTCAGCCCGTCGTTGGCACATTTCGCGAATCAAAAAAAATACTCAAGTTATTTTTTACACGTTACTAAAGCAAAATACCACAACACTGGTGTCCACTAAAATAAATAAGGATGTAGTTTTTTCGCATTTAATCAATGACAGCGCAAAGGTTATATTTATTCCACCCTCTTCCAATCCAAGAGGCCTTTTCCCTCTTCGTCGAGTTCTATGCCCAAGCCGATGACTTGACGCTTGTCGGCCTTGAAGGGTTCCATATACTGGCGGTTGAGGATTTGTCCGGTAGCAGCATCCTTGCCGCCGTTGTTGCGCAGTTTTAGTTCGATGACGTAGATGTAGCGGGAGGTCTGGACTATCATGTCGATTCTGCCTGTGGCAATCATCTTCTCCACCTCCACATTCAGGCCGATGGCGTTGAAGATGGTGCTGATGATGAGGCGGTAGCGCTCCTCCATATCCATCGAGGCGAGTTTCTTGTTGCTGTAGGGTACGTCGGCGATGAGTGCCTTCAGGGCTTTCATCGCTTCGTCTACTTGTCCCATGCCCAATCGGCGATACAGGCAGGCTTGCAATGACTGTACCTCACCCCCGGAGCGCATCGCAAGAGCAGGCAATACCATATCATAAAGGGCTTGTTTTACCTCTTTATTAGGGAATCCTAAGGTGTAGCCAAATTCGTCACTCTCCTTGATGGTCAGGTAACCAGATTGGTACAGGAACAATTCGGCTCCGCCACCTGTAACATCTGATAGTTCGAGAGTGTCTCGCATTATGAAACAATTATCGAAGTTCTTCAGGCGAAGCTCCATGTTGTCTACAAACTTAGGCAGCAGGGATGTCGCACCGGATGCAGCCCAGAAATTTCTGATCTTTGACCGGTATAATGCATTGATTAGACTATATGGATTATATATGTCCACCATGTTTTCATCGCTGAAGTGGTATCCGTCATAATGGTCCTTCAGCCGGTCGTGGGTCTGCTGCAAAGTCCACTTGTTCACCTCTGCCATCCTTTCCAGTTCGGGTTGGAAGTTCTCGCTGATTTCCGCTTCTGTGATGCCGCAGATGGCGGCGTACTCTGGCTCGAAACTGATGTTGGAGAGGTTGTTCAACACGGAGAACAGGGATATTTGTGTAAACTTGGTGATGCCGGTGATGAACACCAACCGCTCGTATTCGTCTGCAGCTTTTAGGACAGCAAACACCTCACGATACACTTCCGTACATCTCTCATGTTCGGGAGTCTGCCAAGAGTGTTGGAGAGGAGAGTCGTACTCGTCGATAAGTATAGCCACTTGCAGCCCCGTCTGTTCGTATGCTGTGGTGATGATGGCATTGAAACGGTCGGCGAGTTGGGCTGTAGCTTTTGGAGTTATGCCATACTTCTTTTCGTATGCCTCAAAACGCAAGTCAAGATACGAGCGCAAGGTTTGGGCGTTTGCCCCAGCAAGACTCAAGTCAAGACGAATGACAGGGTGTTGCTTCCACTCTTTCTCCAGCTGCATGATCTTCAGTCCCTCGAAGAGGTCTTTCCTGCCTTCAAAGTACATCTGTAGCGTATCGACAAGTATTGACTTGCCGAAACGCCGTGGGCGGCTCAGGTAATTGTACTTGTTGCCGCAATTGGCCAAATGCCAGACGATGTCGCTTTTGTCAACGTACAGATAGTCTTCTTGCCTAATGACTTTGAACGACTGGATGCCTGCCGGCAATTTCCTCTTGTTGATGTCTACCATGTTGCGTTTCTCCTTTTTGTGTAGGCAAAGTTAAGCAAAAGCCATCAAACTTGCAAATATTCGATTGGTGTTTTTGGTTGTTGCAGATAAAAAACTTCAGGCTAAGTCTCTTTAGACACACCCTTGCCGTACTTTTGCAAACGAATAACGTAGCTTTGGTACCTCCTATGGTTACCACGAGGGGCTAAATCAACGGGTACCGGCGTGCATACAACGGGTACTTCTAAGGGCGAGTTTCAGCCCCCGCCCTTAGAGGGGTTATACGTTTTGGCAGGCAGGAAAGGCAAGGGGCGAAGCCGTTCCGAAAACGTTGCCTTCTTCGCTTGCCAGGTTCTCTTTCCGTCTGTAGTAATCCAGGTAAGTGTTTTCCAGCACCGCCATGATGCGCGTCTCGGCATGGTTCTCCCACATTCTGAACTCGACGTCTTCCTCATACCCGTGGGCGAAATCCAGGAGCTTGCCCATGTCGAAGTCTTCGCTTGCCACACCCACCATCTCTTTCTCCGCATCCACGGCGTTACAGAGTTGCTCCACGTGTGTAGGTATCATGAGGCAGGGCTTGCCCATATAGAGCGCCTCGCATACGCTCTCAAATCCGGCGGTAGTAGCGTAAGCCTTGCAGCCAGCCATCAGCCGCAGAAACTTCTCGTCGTCAAGTCTGTGGAAGGTCAGGTTCTCGTCATATTCCACTTCCTCCGTATCGGTCTTCTTGTCCCAGAAGAAGTGAAGCTTAACCTTGGGGTTTTTCTTGTGCCACGCCACTACATCCTGATAAAATCCGGCATTGAGGATGTATCCGAGTATATAGTCGCCATGATGCCTGATGGAGGTCTTTACCCCTTGGCGGAGTAGTGGCGGTACCACCTTGATGCGCTTCTGCGGTACATTGTCGTAATCTCTGATGGAAAGAGCCATTTTGCACGCCGCCCCCATACAGGTGGCCTTTGTGAACAGGCGGAGCAAGTATTCGGGCACGGGATACCTTTCCGGCATCTTGAACGAAGGGTGAAGGAAGAGGTACTGGTGAGCGACGCAAATCTCCGGTACGTCCAGGTGGAACAGCGAGCAGGTGAGTCCGCACAATATTTCGTAGAAGTTGACGATCATCTCCGCGCCGCTCTCCTTGGCATGGTGGCGGATAGCGAGCATGCTCTTGAGGTACGAGGGAATGAAAACGCTGTTGTAGGCAATGGAACTTGCCAGGCCGAACTTGCGGTTGTCATTGGACGGAACAAAATTAGGACTGTTGAACAGGGTGACAGGTTGCCCTATTCTGTCCTGGAAGAATCGGGGTATTTCGCGGTTCTTGCTTTTCCCTACCATCACATCCACCACTTCGTGGCCGCTGTGCAGAAGCATTTCCTTCAGTGCCAAGGCCTGTGTGAGGTGTCCTCTACCTTCGCCTTGAATAACAAACATTACCTTCATATCTCAAAATCTTTTATGACATCTTGTTTGTCTGCAAAGTTACGGCAGCCATATTGCAAAGGTGTGATAGAAAGATGAAGATAAGGTTAACCTACCGTTTTCCGTAGTTTTTGTTTCGCTTATGCCATTTTTGTTCTTGTTTTTCCATGATTGACACGCTTTATCCCTAACTTTGGCGGTAGAAAGAGAAAGTCGCAATAGCCGACGCCCCTCTCAGAATAATCATCAACACTATCTATTTTTTTTATGACAAGAATTACATCTCTTTACATGCGAGTGTTTCTCGCAATTCTTACTGTGTTCATGCTGGCTTCGTGCTCCAAGGATGACGGCGACATCAAGATGAAGACCCCCGGCGAGATTACCGTCTACGCCGACGACACCAATGCTT
>CAVKNU010000239.1:0-3568 GCA_963657465.1 Lachnospiraceae bacterium | reverse complement strand
GACCTCGTGGGCAGCGACCTGCACCGCAAGGGCATCTTCTGGCAGTACTGGTAATGGCAGCAAGGAATAATAGTTACTGACAGAGTCACTTTTAGTTAAACCTGTTTAAAAATCAAAAAAGTCCAATTTCTTAAAATACTCCGTATCCCCAGTAAACACTGGGGCTGGAGTCGTATTGTCATAGGGGTTGGATGCTTACTTACGTAATGAAAGTTTAAGAAAGTACTCTCCCCTTACTTACCCACCCTCCCCTTAAAGCATGTATATAGGTTGTTTTTTGCAAGTTTTTCGCTAAAACATTTGGCGTTTTCAACTAAAAGTTGTACTTTTGCATATAAATGGACAATTAAAAAATCAATTATGAATGTAGTTTTATTAGACACATATACTTATCAAGAAGCGGAAGCTTTTGCTAGGTTAAATAATATAGACGTGGCGGAGGTCGTAAAAACTTCTGTGTTGAATTTTTTAGGCAAGCTAAAGCGACCTAAGAGTGCTGTTGTTAGTCAAAAATATGAGCTTCCTGAGCATTTGAAGAAGATGCGTGGGATATTGGCTGGTGTCGAAGATAAGAAAGATGAAAAACTTAATTACTTATTGGGTAAGCATCCAACCCCTATTTTGGCAGTTTGAAAAATAAGTTTTACCTTTGCGCCATGTTAAACATTTAAACGTAATAAATATGGCAGTAAGTAGTAAAGACCTTGAGACCCTGTGGCAGCGTTATAAGATAGAGGCTGTTCCCGCAGGAATCTCGGTAAACCAGTTTTTTGAGTCAAATGGTATACCTTATCATGTGTTTGAGAAATGGTACAAGAAAAAGTATCAAGCTCCCAATGTAGTAGAATGTGTAGTCAATGGTGCTCCAGAGCCAAGCAATGTAGCTCCATCTAAAATGAAGCAAGAGCCAATGTCATCGACTCCTGCATCAGCTCCATCGAGTGATGGCGTAGTTATAAAATACGTCAACCTAGGGTTGAGCAATGGTATGAAGATAGAGCACCATAATTTGAGCTATTCTAGCCTTCAAAGTTTCATCCAAAAACTTCAAGCCTTATGTTTAGCTTAAACGGTGCGGTCAAATATAAGTATATCCCCAACTATCAGGATATGCGAGGAGGTTACGACAAGTTGTGTGGTGTGATTCGCTCATTGGGTGAAGACCCGGAGGATGGCACTGCATACGTTTTTACCTCCAAGAATCAGAAAGTGGTCAAGATAATTCGTCATGAGCACAATGAGTGCCAGATGTATTATCAGAAATTTGACAAGAACATGAGTTTTGTCCGTCTTCAATTCGAAGGAGTCCTTCCTATCTACGTGTTGGAGTGGAAGTACCTGGTGGCCATGCTGTCTTGCCCAGTTGTAAAGACTATAGGCCCGATAGAGCTGAAGTGCTATGAAGACGCTGCTTGATGGTATGAGCAACAGTTAATTATGCTAAAAAACGAAAAATATTTTTAGTGTATAGTTGAGTTAAGTAATTGGTAATCAATGTGTGCCAGCTGTCTGTTCAGTCTACCTATAGACCTTATTGCCTTCTGCTTGTAGCACTGTAAATGTGCCATACATAGGGTGGTATTACGGCTAACGCAGGGTTGTTTATAGAAGCTAATTTATTGATTATCAGATTGTTAAATAAGTTTTATGCATTTTGTGGAGTCTCATAATATGATTACCTTTGCATCCGCAAACGTTTCATATTATGGCAGATATACATATAGACATAGAGCGCATGATAATGCATTCCAATTACTTGCTGGAGGTGGCGAAATCTTCGGCAAGTGATGGACTATGGGAAATGGAACGTAAGCAATATCTAGATCAGATTCAGGAATTGGTTCAGACCGTCCAGACACTTCTGGATGCCAATATTGCATTGGGAAATAAGCAGAAGGAGCAAAAGGAGGAGTCAGATCGCAAGATTGCAGATTTGCAGGCTCAGGTTGACAAGCTTACAGGTGAATTGAAAGCCCGTAAGCGTAAGATGCACGGCAAGAACAACGAGAAGCGAACTGGCGACAAGTCAGTGAACAAAGGCAAAACCAAGGATGAGGAAGAGGAGGAATACATCGAGAATGGATGTGAGCAACCTTCCGACTCAGAGCCTGGTGCAGGCACGGAAGACGAGTTGCCAGATACTGAGGCGACCAATCCTAAAAAGGATTTGAGCCAACGCCCAGACCACTACAACACGATGAAGGCTGAAGTTCTTGTGGTTCATGATTGTGACAAGGACAAGCTGAAATCCATGGGATTGGAGTTCATTCGCTATACCAGACCTGTCGACCAGTTTGACCGAATCAGTATGACACGCCAAGACCGCTACCTTTATGCATGGGTACGTGACAAGGATGGCAACGAGTTCGCTTTCTTCGTGCCAAAGGATGAGGAGGTTGAGCAACGTGCCTGTACTTTTGTCAATGAGTCGAAGTATGACATGCCAAGCATTGTTCCCCATACAAGTAGTACGAGTGGTATGTTGTCCGATTTGGCTGTCAATCGTTTCCAGTATGCAATAACGAGCGGCCGTGAGATGTACCGTATGGTCAATGAGAAGATGAGCATGTCCAAGTCGACCATCTTCAACTGGCTGCGTCATGGCGCAGAGTTCTTGGAGAATTGCCAGGAGACCATCAAGCAATGGCTATTGAAGCCTGGCTCAACGATATATTGCGATGAGTCCTGGGTTGATACCAAGGTGACAGATGCCAATGGCGAAGTCCATTACAAAAAGCGATACATGTGGGTGATAGTCAATTTGACTACCAAGGTCTGCTATTATCTCTATGGCAGCCGCAAGAAAGAAGTCATCAAGGATTTTCTTGGTGACTTCAAGGGCACGTTGATGACGGATGCCTATGCGGCGTACCTTTACTTCAACAAGTTGAAGGATTGTACCCACGTATGCTGCTGGTCGCATGTACGACGCCTTTTTGTCTCAGCCAGCCGTGATTACAAGGATGCCTTGGCGCAAGCGTTCATCGATTTGATAGGCCTATTATATAAGGTGGAGGTCGAGAACCAAGTTCTAGGGCGTACAGAGAAAGAGATAGTCAAACATCGAGGTGATGAATCGCTCCCAGTGTTGCACGACATATACCAGAAGGCCAAAGCCTTGTTGAAGCAATTTGAGAAGAATAAGGTCAAGCTCTCTTCCAAACTACAACAAGCCTTGACTTATATGACCAAGCATTGGGAAGAACTGATGGCTTACCCAAAGATAGGCAGCGTGTTGATAGACAACAACTGTTGCGAACGAGCAGTTCGTCCATTTACAAATCTCCGAAAGAACTTCGGTGGTTTTAGTAGTGAGAAGGGTGCTAAGGTTACTGCGACATTCCTTACTTTCGTAGAAACATGCAAGCTTATGGCAAAGGCTCCACTGGATTTCTTCAGGGGATTCTTTGACATGGTTGTGGCTGGAAGAAGGGATTATGCGCTGATGACAGAGTCACTTTTAGTTAAACCTGTTTAAAAATCAAAAAAGTCCAATTTCTTAAAATACTCCGTATCCCCAGTAAACACTGGGGCTGGAGTCGTATTGTCATAGGGGTTGGATGCTTAC
>CAVKNU010000238.1:0-3575 GCA_963657465.1 Lachnospiraceae bacterium | reverse complement strand
CTGTTCACTTTGAGCGACGAACCAATCTTCTTTTTCAAGAAATCGAATATCTCGGCGGCTGTCAGATACTCGCCTTCCTTCTCGTCCTCGGTCATTTCGAAGTAGAGTCGGAAGTATTGCTCGATAGGCTCAATCACCTCAAACTGGCTGTTGCTCTGCATGATGAGTTTCACCTGCTCGCCATCGAAATAGCTCTTTTCGCCATGGTCGAGTGCTGTCAATGCTTGGGCGAAAAGTTGCTGATAGTTAGGACGAACGCTTACGTCGATAGGTCCCGTCAGTTCGATGCCGATGAAACGGCGGTTGCCAGATGGGTCGCTGAGGATGTCGGTCATATTGCTCGTGGCGATAAACGAGGCGAGGCGTGGAAACTCCACCACATGACTGCCATACGGCGGCTTGTATTTCAGGGTAGGCAACTGGATGAGATTTTTCAGAAATCCTTGTTGTACCTTTGGCGAAATCTGGTTGAATTCGTCGAGGTTGATGACCATGAATTGTGCCATCGCCTGGTAGACCTGACGCTTTTCCGACAAGACTAGGTTGTCGCAATAGCCCCATTGCAGTTCGGGTGGCAGGAGGCGGCGACAGAAGGTACTCTTGTTGTAGCCCTGCTTCGAGATGAGGAGCGGTGCCACCGAGTTGCCATACTGACGATAACTATAGCCGCGCCACTGGTCCACCATTCCGAGGAACCAGGTATAAAACCAGTCTTCCCAATGCGGATTGTTGGTCGGCACGGTGCGAGCCAAGGCTCTGATGTGGTCCTTGCCATCCCATTTGTTGTGGCACTGGTAGAGGTATTCGTCTATCGGGTTATAATTCTGGATGTAATCCGACTCCAGAAAATTCCTTACATCCTTGATGCTCACTCGGATGTCGGCGAGCTGCACTTCGAGCGTCATTCGCTTCATCACCCTAGGTTCCACAGGGCGGAAACCATACCATCCCTTTTCTTTCGGCAGATACTCGATGTATTTCAGCACCGTGTTGTAGCGATACTCGTAACGGCTTCTCAGTAGTTGCATCATCTTAACGATGTCGTTGCTTTTGCCTTCGCCTTTGTCCTTTTCGTTTTCGGTATGGTCGTTTTTGCCTTTGTCTTCAGCCTCGATGATTGCTTCTGTCTCGTTTTGCTGGGGGGCTTCTGGTCGAACGTTGCCATTCACTTTCATTGCCACAGCCTTGGCATTGAAGTAAGGGTGAGCGTCGAGGGTCATCATAAAGCTGTTGTGCATCGAAGGCTCGTCGGCGAGGGTAGAGGAAATCTCGATGGAAGGCTTTGGACCACTTATCTTCAGCGTGCCCTTCACGATAGCTTGGTAGATGGGGTGGATTTGCTGGTAGGCGAGGCGATAGAGTTGTTCGGCATCGGTATCGGTGGTAGGCAGGGAGTCCTCTTGGCTTGCGAATCTAACCAAGACGATAACCGTCTTTCCGTCAGCCCCATTCAGTGCAGCAAAGGTGGAAGGCAGGATGGCAACGGAACGCTTTACGCCCTCCACACCATCGGGGTCGGTGATGTCACCAAACTTGAAGAGCAGCAACCCATTGCAGGCTTTCATCTGTAGGTTGCCATTCTCGTCTTTTGTGAATTCAGCGGCAGGGTAGATATGCATCCATGTTGGCATGTCCTTGTAATATCTGTAGTCGTCCTCAGCGTAGGAGGCGAACTGGCGGAAATGGGTTACGGTCTGCTTGCTGTCGTCGCAAGCGATGCGCTCCAAAAGCTTTTCCATCGTCTTGGTGCTGACGAGGAGTCGCTTCTTGTTGTCATTATGTACGATTGTTACTTTCATTGTATTTCTTTTTAAAGGGTTAATATATTGCCCAAATTCGTGAACGATATTTGGGCACTCGATGCCCGATACTTGGGCAATGGTTGCCCAACGCTTGTTCAGTCGATGCCCGACGCGAGGGCACTGATAGCCCACGGCTTGTTCACAATGTGAACACCGCTTGGTCTAGAGGTGAGTGAAGTCAATCTCGTCTGCAAAGTGCTCGAACTCAACGTCCTTGTAACCGAAGCGGGCGAAAATCTGCTTGATATACTCTTGCTGTTCTGGTAGAAGTTTCAGTTGTCCCAACTTGTAGCGGTAGTATTGTCCCTTGCTCCCCAGGTAGTCTCTCATCTCGGAGCGCAGGCGAGGCGCATCCTTCACCTTGACCTCGGCAAAGAGTTTCTCAAATCCCCATGCCATCTTGACTACACGCAATGGTGCGAAGAACTGGCACTTGCCGTTTTGCAAGGCATTTGGGAAAATGGCATGACCTTGCTTGATGTCGTCGCCCTTGTAGAGTGACGAGAGGTAATGGATACATTCGTTTTTCATCGGACATTGTTCGGTGAAGCAGTAGCTGATGATGCTAGGCACGTTGCCATACTCAAAAGCCTTTCTCAATAATTCTTTCTTGTCCATTGTATTATCTGTATTAAAGATTAATAAAACTATAGATAATAACGTGGATTTTGGAGAATTATTGTCTAAAATGATACTTTTTGTGATATTTCTGTGATACTTTTCGCTCTGTTTTTCGAGAAGTATCACAGTTGATAATATATTATATATCAGATTGATAGGTTGTATTTTCTGGTCAAGAATGATACTTTGATACTTTTTCTTCGAAAAATAATTTATACGTGCGTGCAAGAGAGACCCTTTCTTTTATGCCAGTTTTTGAGTATTGCAGCAATTTGCTGCAATACTCAAAACGTTTCAATTTATTGTTCCTCTAGTTTCTTTTCTAATTCTTCTATCTGTGGCAAAGCTGATGCTACTTCGGCGAAGAGTTTTTCTGTCTCATATTGTGCAATACCCATTGGTTGGGTGATTCCACGGAGTGAGAATTCAGCTTTTTTGTTGCTTTTACTTCGGCAAAGCAGAAGTCCTATGGTAGGTTTGTCTTCTAATGATTTTACAGAGTCATCTACCGCAGATATATAGAAGTTTAGTTTGCTGACGAACTCTGGTTTGAATTCTACAGCCTTTAGCTCGACCACAACATAGCAATGTAACTTCAAATGATACATAAGGAGGTCTATGTAGTAGTCATCTCCATCAACAGAGATATGGTATTGTCTGCCAATGTAAGCAAAGCCACGCCCCATTTCAAGTAGGAAATCAGTAATTTTGCTTGTTAGTGGTTTTGTGATGATACCACGTAATTTGTGCAAGTGGTACTTGTACAAAGTTTTTAACATTTATTTTTAATTTTGCAAGTGCCACTTGCAAAATTGGCAGTTGTTCCATTTTTGCAAGTGGCACTTGCAAAAATGGAAAGTCAGGATATTCCATAGCAAAGGTTTTCATATACCCCAAATTTCGTTTTGAGTAACCTCTGTCATCAGGATAGCGAGCACTCAAATCCTTGGAAAGTTGTATAATAATCTGTTTTCCCCAACCTTGCTGTTCTTGTTTCTCTAAAATCAGCTTGCCTATGTTCCAATAAAGGGACAATGTTTCAGCATTGACATTGATAGCAGTACGTAGTTTTGATACCTCTATCAGATGTTCTATATCTTTGCACCATTCAGCATAGCCATCAGGCAACAAACTTGTATTTGGGTTTATGAT
>CAVKNU010000237.1:0-3583 GCA_963657465.1 Lachnospiraceae bacterium | reverse complement strand
CCAAGGCACTCATCCCTTCGTACGTCACCCCTAACACGCTCGCCACAACCAACACTGCTCGCCGCATTGCCCAGACTCTCGACAAGCAGGACATGGACAGCGCACTGCAACTACTACAGACGTTCCTCGGCACTGTGCCTTACTGCAACGTCACCAACTACGAGGGTCACTACCAGCAGATGCTCTACATCATCTTCTCCCTCCTCACAGACTATCTGGTAGACGTGGAGGTGCACACCCCTAAAGGACGGGTGGACATCGTGCTGCTCACACGTACAGACCTCTACATCATAGAGTTGAAACTCAACCAAACCGCACAGGCAGCGATGCAGTAGATCAACCTAAAGACCTACCGCCAGCGTTTCGCCCTAAGTGGCAAGCCCATTACAAAAGTTGGCATCAACTTCGACGCTACGCAGGGGAACATCACAGACTGGGCGATAGAGGGGTAGTTGAAAAATGCTATTAGCCTCCTATATTGTTGCATATATTTGTTGCATAGCTTCTACCGCTTTAGTCGTGGTGAACATGTCAATTATACGTTGATATGCAGCTTCTGCATACTGCTTACGTAGGTCATCGTTGGCGATAAGTTTGTCAATAGCGGCTGCCATACCTTTAATGTCACGTAGCGGCAGTTCCTCGCCTGTAATGCCACCGATAGAGACCCAATTTACTCCTGAACCCTCGAGATGAAAAGTTACAGGCACACTGCGACAGTACATGGCTTCTGCCAACGCTATGCCAAAAGCCTCCGCTTTCGTTACAGAGGGAAAGGCGAAGACATCAGCTGCATGAGAATAGCGACGCAGGTCATCGTCAGATAGTCTGCCGAGAAAATGTACACGATTACTGTGGGGTAGTGAGTGTAGGTATGAGTCGTGTGGTCCTTTACCTGCAATGAGTATAACGCAGTCGCTTTTGACGAATGCATCAGCCTTGATGAGGCAATCTATTCCTTTATATGGTACATGCCTGCCAGCATAGAAAACAATAGGCTTATTGGAAAAACTTTGTCGGATGGCATTGATGCGTTCTTTGTCGCCTGGATGCAGGTCGAAGTTGGAAGTTATGAGTCCGTTCTGTGCCACCTTTACCTTTTGCTGGTATTTGCAGAGTGGGACAGAGCACGGAATGTAATTTGGACTAGTGGATATGATGATGTCTGCTCTTTGCAAGATATGGTATTCAAAGGGCTTTATCATATAGTATGCCAATCCCTTGGAGAGGATGTCAGAATGCCAATGAAGTATAAGCTTTGTATTGTTGTTGATACATCCCATAACGAGAGGATAAACGAAGGGGTTGGGACAGTGAACGTGTATGAAATCAGGAGTATACTGCTTGACTAATCTTTTCAGTATCTGATAATATGAAAAGGCAACATCCTGACTCATAATGGAGAAGTTCACTGGTACGCGATAGATTTTTATGCCGTGTACCATGTCTTCATGATATCTCTTGTCTGTAGAGAAGCATATGACAATGTTCTGATAGTCTGTCATGCCTTCTGCTAGATACATGGCTACAGTCTCTATGCCACCAAGGTCTGGGTAATAGTATTTTGATACGTGTAATATAGTCTTCATCGGTGAATAAGATGTATTTTATTTGAGTAAATGTATCATCGCCTTAAGAATTTGTAGGCGGTAAGAGATCTTGAACCAAAGAGAAGTAGCGTTAGCTTTTCCGCCCATTGTGACGGTTCCCTCATGGCGTCTGTACTTCATTAATGGTTCTGGTATGTATTTGAAACGAAAGTATCGTAGACCTACCAAACCGAGCCACAGATCATGTCCTACTCCATGTGGAGGAAAAGGTATCGCCTTTTCTAATACGGAGCGGCGGAAAGCCATACAACTACCAAGAAAACCACACTTGAAGAAGTTTTTGATGATACTTGTAGAGAATGGTACAAAAGTAGCAGAGTATGACGTGTGTAGCACATTCAGTTTACTGTCTACCACAGTGCAGTCGGACATGACAATGTCGTTGTCTTTCAATGCAGCAAGCATGGTGGACACTTTTGTCGGCATCCATACATCATCTTGGTCGGATAGGAAGATGACATCGCCACTTGCGTGCCTAATGGCGTTCTCGAAGTTGGCTGTGGCATAGTCTATGGTGAACTTTGCCTTGCGCTTTTCGTGTAGGATAATCTTTATGCGAGAATCATCGAAACGACGCACTACGTCCAGTGTGTTGTCTGTAGACCCGTCGTCGGAGACAATGACTTCGTCTCCAGCAGAGAGTTGCGAGAGTATGGAGGCCAACTGTTCGTGTATGAACCTCTCACCGTTATATGTAGCAATGCAGACTGTGAGTTTCATTTTGTAGAATTGTGTTGCAAACCGAAGATTTCTTTCTGCCGTTCTATTTCTTTTCGAAGTTGCTCTTCCGTTGGAAGGTATGTCTTGTATTTCGTTGCAAAAATCTGTTCATTCCCATTTAAAATGGAATATTTGGCAATGTCTTCATCGGTTTCAGAACATAAGACAATGCCAATTGTTGGGTTATCGCCTTCAGTACATTTCAGTTCATCGTACATTCTTACGTACATATCCATTTGGCCTACATCCTGATGGGTAATCTTTCCGACTTTGAGATCTATGAGTACGTAACATTTTAGAATTACATTATAAAAGACGAGGTCAATATAGTAGTCTCCTGCATCTGTACGAATATGTTGTTGTCGAGCCATAAACGCAAATCCACGCCCCAATTCCAGGATGAAATCCTTAAGGTGGGAAATTATACATGATTCCAGTTCCTTTTCGGAGAAACTGTCTTCAAGTTTAAAACCCAAGAATTCTGCCATGAAGGGCGTTTTGAGAATTTCTTTTTTATCTACATCCTCTTTTTTACTGGGCAAATCAGGACATTGATAATGACGTTCGTAATATTGTGTGGATATGTTTCTGTCAAGCGTTCTTACACTCCACATCTCCTGTGATGCAGTTTCCAAATACCATCGGATAGCGAGGCTGTCTCCCACACGTAATGCCGTTAATATGTGTGACCACCTCAGATTTTGCAAACGCGTTTGCAAAATCTGAGGTTCTGGGAAAGTGATGTAGAATTTCCTAAAATAGGCAAGATAACGTTTACTGAAACCACTCCCATATTCTTCTGTCAGGTATTCGGATAATCGGCTGATGATTTTTTCTCCATACTCCGCTCGGATTTCTCCTTTTTGCTCTTCTTCTACAATACGCTTGCCTATTTTCCAATAGGTTGTAATCATAGCATTGTTTACGGCAACATAAGATTGCTGACGCCCACTGTCAATGATATGTTTCACGTCATTGAACAATGATTCTGTGAGAGAAGTATGCTTTGGGGATAATGGCTGATTTTTCATTGATGTGTTTATCTTAATTCGTTTCTGACATTCATTTTTTGCAGATATTTATGTGCGAATCTCCCAAGTTGCGCACTACGTCCAGTGTGTTGTCTGTAGACCCGTCATCGGAGACAATGACTTCGTCTCCCGCAGAGAGTTGCGAGAGTATTGAGGCCAACTGTTCCTGTATGAACCTCTCACCGTTATATGTAGCAATGCAGACTGAAATTTTCATTGAGC
>CAVKNU010000236.1:0-3584 GCA_963657465.1 Lachnospiraceae bacterium | reverse complement strand
ACCGTAGCCCTCGCTACCGCAGAGCAGCATGCCATCTGGTACAATCCGATGACTGGCGATTATCACAAGGCAAACATCTCTGACAAGGGCATCGACATCAACCTGAAGAGTGGCGAGAGCCGCATTCTCCTGACATCCAACAAGCCTGTGAGCGAATGGAACGTAAGCAAGGAGATTGCCAACGCTGTCCCTGCCACTCAGCCAACAGAGAACGGTGCAAGCATCGACCTCACAGCCAACAACTGGAAACTTTCCTTCACCGAGGAAGCTCCAAAGGTAGAGAAGACCTACCAGTTGAAGGGACTGAAATCTTGGGAGAACCTCGACGAGAAGACCAAGGTGACGATGGGAACAGGTGTCTACGAGACCACCTTCAAGCTATCCAAGGATGATGCCAAGAAGCAATGGAGCATCGACCTCGGCGACGTAAGGGAAAGTGCCCGTGTCTATATCAATGGCAAATACATCGGTTGCGCTTGGGCAGTGCCTTACATTTTAGACTGTAAGGATGCCTTGAAGAAGGGCAACAATACCCTCTGCATCGAGGTAACCAACCTTCCTGCCAACCGCATCGCAGAACTCGACCGACAGGGCGTGAAGTGGCGCAAGATGAAGGAAATCAACGTAGTGGATATCAACTATAAGAAGACCAACTACGCTGGATGGGAACCTGTCCCTAGCGGTCTGAATAGTCATGTAACATTAATAGAAAACAAATAACAAACAAGGCAATATGAAGAAACTAATCTTATCAGCAGTCTGCATGCTCTTGGCTATCAGCTCGACATCTGCCCAAACTGCACTGCAAAATGAAATCTTGGAGGTAGCCCATCGCACCAACAACTACTTTATGCAAAAGTATAGCGACCCTACCATCGACACTTATGTGAAGAAAAAGCGTACCAGCAACCTCTGGACTCGTGCCGTATATTACGAGGGACTGATGGCTCTCTACGAGATTGACCCTCAGCAGCGTTACCTCGACTACACCGACCAATGGGCTGACTACCACAAATGGACAGCTCGCAACAGCGTGAATGATACGGATGCCGACAACCAGTGTTGCCAGCAAACCTATCTCGACCGCTACGTACAAACTGGCGGCAAGAAGGACATCTCCAAAATCAAGGAGAACCTCGACCATCAAATGGGTACCAACCGAGTATCTTACTGGACCTGGATTGATGCCATCCAGATGGCGATGCCGCTCTATGCCAAGTATGCCAAGGTTTCTGGCGAGCGCAAGTATCTCGACTATGCCATGAACTCTTACAAGTGGAGTCGTGACACCTTGGCTAACGGACTCTTCAACAAAAAAGAGGGTTTGTGGTGGCGAGACAAAGACTATGTGCCACCTTACAAGGAGAAAGATGGCAGCAACTGCTACTGGAGTCGTGGCAACGGTTGGGTTTATGCCGCCTTGGTACGTGTGATGGAAACTTTGCCAAAGACAGATAAGTACTACCTGTATCTCAAGAAAGATTTTGTTGCAATGAGTCAGGCTCTCTTGAAATGCCAGCGTGAGGATGGTTACTGGAACGTAAGTCTCGTTTGTCCAGCCAACTACGGTGGTCCTGAGATGACGGGCACAGGTCTCTTCCTCTATGGTATGGCTTGGGGAGTGCGCAACGGCATCCTGCCAAAGGCTACCTACCAGAAGGCGATGAGTAAAGCTTGGAAGGCTTTGGCTGCATCCGTTCACGAGGATGGTTTCATCGGTTACAACCAAGGCACTGGCAAGGAACCTTCCGCTGGTCAGCCAGTTACCTTCACTTCCGTTCCAGATTTCGAGGACTACGGCACAGGTTGTCTCTTGCTCGGAGCTGCGGAATACTACAAGCTTTTAAAGGTAAAAAAGTAAAAGGATTATGAAGAAATATATTTGGCTTATGGCTTGCTTGGTGGCTTTCTCGCCACTCAGCAGCCACGTCGCAAAGAAACAGAAGAAAGCGAAGAAGGCACAGACCGAACTCTGGCCTGACGGAAGCAAGATGGATGCTTGGTTCGGTAATGTGCAGAAGGTGAATGTCGATACGCTTGGCAAAAAGTACGTTATCACCGACTACAACGTCAAGAACGACAGCAACTTGATTCAGACCCAAGCTATCCAAGCTGTCATCGACAAGGCTGCCCAAGAAGGCGGCGGTGTCATCGTCATCCCACAGGGAACCTACCAGAGCGGCGCACTCTTCTTCCGTCCAAAGACTCACCTCTACCTAGAGGAGGGCGGAAAGTTGAAAGGCAGCGACCGCATCGCCAACTTCCCTATCCTAGAGACTCGCATCGAGGGCGAGACCTGCAAGTATTTCTCTGCCTTTATCAATGCCGACAAGTGCGATGGATTCACCATTGCTGGCAAGGGAACGATTGATGGAAATGGTCGTCATTACTGGGAGGAGTTTTGGATTCGCCGCAAATGGAATGCGAAGTGTACCAACAAGGACGCACAGCGTCCTCGCCTCGTTTACATCTCCAACTCCAGCAACGTGACCGTGCAGGATGTTCATCTACAGAACAGTCCTTTCTGGACCAATCACCTCTATCGTTGCGACCACGTTCGTTTCCTCGATTGCAACATCTACGCTCCTACCGAGGGATTACGCGCCCCTAGCAGCGATGCCATCGACATCGACGTTTGCCACGACATCCTCGTCAATGGCTGTTATATGAACGTGAACGATGATGCCGTGGTTATCAAGGGTGGCAAGGGAACATGGGCTGACCAAAAGCCTGAGAATGGACCAGTATATAATGTATTGGTACAAAACTGCCATTATGGGAGAGTACACGGCTGTCTTACCCTGGGCAGTGAAAGCGTGAAAGACCGCAACATCGTACTCCGCAACACCCAGGTTGACAATGCACAGCGAGTTATCTGGCTGAAGATGCGCCCAGACACGCCTCAGCATTATGAATATGTAACGATTGATAACCTCACAGGCAAGACGGGTAGTTTCCTCGTTGTTCGCCCTTGGACTCAGTTCTTTACCCCAGGTGACCGCAAGGATATGCCACTGAGCCAGTGCAACAACATCACCATCAAGAACATCAAGATGGATTGTGACAACTTCTTTGATGTAGGCAAGAGCGAGAAGTATCGCTTGCTAGATTTCACTTTCGACAACGTCAACTGCACCGACAATAAGATGGCATTCGATGCCAACCTCATCGAGGGCACTGTAGCGAAGAACGTGAATATCACACCAAGAGAAAAGAGCAACGGATTGAAAACCACAGGCGATGCCGATGGTTTGAAATAAAAACATAAACAACAAAAGCTTTCCCGAATATTCGAGAAAGCTTTTGTTGTTTATGCTGATTGATCTGAAAACGATTCAAGCTGTATGGTTGAAACGATTTCTCTTACATTTCCAACCAATTCTTTATCATAGTCTTCCCCTCAGGGGTCAAGACACTCTCAGGGTGGAACTGGATGCCGTGGATGTCATAGTGCTTGTGCCTCAATCCCATGATGCAACCATCATCGCTCACGGCAGTAACGTCCAGGCACTCAGGGAAATTGGTTCTATCTACCACCCAAGAGTGATAGCGACCTATCTCTATGCGCTTAGGCAAGCCCGCAA
>CAVKNU010000235.1:0-3585 GCA_963657465.1 Lachnospiraceae bacterium | reverse complement strand
AAGTGGAACAGAGATAACACAATAAACCCGTTTTTCCCGAGTCAGCGACAAGAGGTGCACAAGTCGCTGACTCGACATCATCAAGTCAGCGACTCGGGAAACGGTAGTCCGTCCCTACGGATATGTCATCCGCCGGTTAGTAGGTATAAGGATTTGTAAATCCGAAATATAACGAGATTGTCAATGTGCCACTCCGAAGTGGTAAGATGAGAACAAGGTAGTCACCCGCAAGGGCGGCTCCTTCCAAGAGTTTTTAATGGAGTAATAATCTTAAAAATTTGATGACTATGTACGAAGCGAGACAGGATAAGGAAAAGGTTAGTCGGAGGATTTATGGGGAAGGTAGTCGAGTGAAACAAAGGGTGAAAGTTAAAAAAAAGTTTTATCCTTCAGCTATTCAAAGAGTCCCTTTTAATACGTTCGTCTCTAACTTACAAAATGACCAGGAAAGAAATAAAGTCCTATATGTATATACTCATGTCTTAGCTGATGGTTGGGGTGATATAGGTATGCTCAATAATTTTGCTTCTATCTTAAGTCAATACAAACAACCGTTGGGTATAGGGGATATAAAGAAAATAGGAACAATACAAAATTGTAATGAAGCTCAAGAAAAAGCCAAACGAATGAAAGAAACAGGTTTTGAGCAAATTGAGACAATTGGTACTAATGATACTAATAATAATGGTACTCCTGCTATTGAAACAAGGGGAAATATTAAAGTTCCTCAATCTGAATGGGAGATACAATCTCCTGTACCTGATTTCCTTTCTATACTAACTCGGGGAAAAGATCCTAAATTTACTTTCTTAGGAGAAATGGGCACAGACTTAATTGGGTTAATGATCACGACCATGAAAGCTACAGATGATGGAGAAAGTACTGGATTGATTCTCCCTTTTGAAACAGACGAAAAAAATTATGAAAAAGAAATACCTAATAACCTAATAACATTTTTAGGGATAGAAGAAGAGGAGTTTAAATCTTGCAGAACCTTATTGCCGAAAATTGCTATAATCAATGTAAGGCTTGAAGGAGATGGGAGTAACAGACCATCAATAGGAATTGTAGAACAATGGAGAAGCAATACAGGATATGACAAAGTCCTATTATTAGGAAAAGGTCAAGAGCAGGAAACAAGTACGAATAATGTTTTGCTAATTGAAAGATTGGATGGAGAACTTTTGCATCATATGATAAAAAAAATGCCACAAGAAGGTTTGATTGTAGCAGGTGGTGAAGGCTTATTCAGTGAGGCTTTAGGATGGGGAAAATCAATCGTTGCATTTGGTTCCCGTTACAATTATCAAATAAATGCGATGAAACATTATGCGAAAGCAAAAGGGCTTACTAATTTTGAAAAGGAATTAGACTCAATGAGTTTTTTGACTTCAAATGGAATAAAAGGAAAATCTGCTGATGTTTCATCATTTGATGAATTTGGCAAGATGTCGAACTTGCTACGAGAAAACAGTATTAGTGATTATATTAAACGCATTATAATGACAAAAAAAGCATTGATATAGTGAAACTGAGTAGTTTGTTGTTTTTAAGAATGTAGCATAATCCCGTCATGTTGGATATGCCATCCATTGATTGTTGAATATAAAGATTCGTAATCCGCAATCATAAAACAACATCGTTCTTTACAGAATAACGACTGCGCTTCGGCAACTCTGTTCAAGCAAACTTGACAGACATTGTGCTCGGCTTGCATGTGCTTTGATAAAAAACAATAAGTAGTAACAATAGAAAGAAACGAAATATGAACGAAAGCCGAACATTCCTCGGATGCGGTTGGAGTTTTCCTCCGGCACTTGACAAGGACGGCACCCCACCCGGATGGCCGCCTACGAGGAGAAGATACGTCAGAACCTGTGGACGCTACTGGGCACCTCGCCCGGCGAGCGCATTCACCGCTATGGTTACTTTCACTGTATGCTCGAAATCGATAGCATGGAATCGCTCAATGACTTCGACTTACAAAAGCAAGTCAAAACCGCCCACATCGATAGCGTCCCCAAGTGCATGCAGCTCAGCAACGGCACCTACACTCGCGCCCTCGTAGATAACAACGAACTGGAATGGATAGAACTCAGCCCCGACACGAAGGACACCCCCCGGCGATGATGATGGCGACGGAAATACAAGCAGTAATCCGATGGGGTAAAACCGTGAAAATGGAAGCCATCCGCCCAGTACGGGCGGATGTTCCCAAGAGTTTTTAATGGAGTAATAATCTTAAAAATTTGATGGTTATGTACGAAGCAAGACAAAATAAGGAGAAGGTTTCACATGCCATATCTCCTGTACAAAAGAGGAAACAATGTAGTGGTTTGGAAAAACAATATATGCCAACTGTAATTCAAAGGTATTTTACAGTAAGGTGTAACGATTTACTTTATAACAGCTCTAACTCAAGAAATATTCTCTGTGGCATAAATTATCCTAATCATGAGTTATATGTGCAGGATGAACAGAAAATCACCGAAGCAAACTGTAACACAGCAAACGGGCTGGTCGAATTTTATAAAAAAGGTTCCAAAAAAATAGGAGAAATTTCTTATTTGATAGTTGGAGTGCGTTATAAACAAGGAGTATCCCCAAAGAGAGAGTTTAAATACGCAGGACTTTCCGATGACTTGGCAAAAAAGAAAGTTCTACCTGCCGAAAAATCCCAATGGGATTACGCAGAATTAATCATACAAGTTGTTTCAGCTATGGAAACGATTAGAAAAATATTCCTTGATTGGGTGATTTCTTTTGGTGAAATTAATCCTAATGCAAAAAAACTCAATCAAGACTATCAATGGATATATAAGCATATTGATAAATACCTTAATAATGAGATGGAACAATCTCTGTGCCTAAATATGATAGACGTATTTATGTCCATATTGAAAGATATACCTATGCCGATTTTTGATAATGAAGGGCCAATCAATGATATCAGATCAAAAATGGAAATAATAAAAACAAACATACAAAATTTGCCACAAAATGTAGATGGAACTCTCTCTGAATTAGCAACTTTAAGAAGGGAGATGTGGAATAATCAACAAGCGGAACTTGCTCCCATCTTTTTAGCTGGCTGTGATTTAATGGCATCAACATTAAACTTGGCAAAGAAAGATAGTATATATTATCAGGCAAGACTTAATGATAGCACCGATTTTCATTATGCCACTGTAATAATGGCAGATAATCTCGATTATGTTGTAATGGAGGGATTTGCACGAGGCAGACAAGGGTTTGATCCGAATTGGGAATTTATTATGCATGGGTCTTGGCGAAGCATAAATGATGACTTTAAATATTACAATGACTTATTGTTCTCTTCATATTTGGGTATACAGGTGAATAACAGTTTTTCTGATAATAGACGGTCAATAAATACTCACATCGTAAACAACACACATGATTTTAAAGATGTCAGCACATAAAGATTTTCAATCCGCAATGATAAAGCAACAGCTTTTTGTAGGACAACGGCTTGTTTGTTCTTTAATTAAGAAACAAAAGTAGTAACGATAGAAAGAAACGAAATATGAACGAAAACCGAACATTCCTCGGACGCGGCTGGAA
>CAVKNU010000234.1:0-3602 GCA_963657465.1 Lachnospiraceae bacterium | reverse complement strand
AAATCTTAAAGGATAATGGAAAATTTAGGATTATTTAAGAAAACGGCGGGCGTAACCAAGATATCAGAGGACCATTAAGAAAAAGGTGGTACTATATCTTTGCCCATAAAATAGTAACCGCTTATGATAACAAACGAAGTAGTACTTCATCATCACTTGAAGTACTACTTCGTTTGCATTTGCAGTATAACTTCATCAAGGAATGAAGTACTACTTCATTTAGAATATCAGTTATGCTTCTCTTCTGCTGCTTCTCTAAAATGCTCCAATGCCGCAGCCACACCATCTTCTTCATTCGATAGCGTAACATAGTCGGCTTCTGCTCTAACCTCTGGGGCGGCATTCGCCATCGCCACACCCATGCCAGCTAGCTTGAGCATACTCAAGTCGTTGTAGCCATCGCCGAAGGCTATCATTTCGGCTGGGGTGAGATTAATCTTTCCTAGTAATCTCAATAAGGACTGTGCCTTGTCGATACCCTTGGGCACCAGCTCCAGGAAGAATGGGGCGGAGCGGAAGATGTCCATCTTCTCGCCCAATACATCCAAAAGGTCTTGCTCTGCTTGGAGCATGTCTGCTGGGTCGCCTGTCATGAGGAGCTTGGTAGGATGAGGCTCCAGGACTTCTAGGAGATTCTCTACCTTGCGGATGTTCATCTTGTTGATGCGAGACTCTTCCTTCACATACTGGTCGTCTGGCATCTCGGTGATAATCTCATTGCTGGCATAGCCGAGGAGGGCATGTCCCTTCTCCTTTGCGTACTTATATAATATAGGTATCACACCATCTGGCAAGAACTGGGCGAAGAGTTTTTCTCCAGTCTTGGCATTCACGATGTTGCCACCGTTATAGGATAGGATGTATCCGCCTCGTTTGTCCAGCTCCAGGCATTCAGCTACTGGCTCAATGCCGTAGGTAGGTCTGCCAGAGGCGAGGATGATAACTGCTCCTTCGGCCTTTGCCTGTAGCAGAGCCTCACGAGTCTTTGGGGTAACCACCTTGTCGTGGTTGGTCAGTGTGCCGTCGAGGTCTAGTGCGATGGCACGGTATGGGAGTTGTTTTGCCATATAATATTTCTTTTATTTTTGCTTGCAAAGGTAGAATAAAAAAATGAATTAGCCTAATTTTGCCCAGAGATTATAACATAAACTTTATCCACTTTATCTTTTTCACGATAAATGAATAAATAATGTTGTTGTTTTTACACTATTATGAAATATTTCATTATCTTTGCAAGCAGAAAACGTAATAACAACTAACGATACATTATTGATAATGAAGAAGAACATATTTTTGGTAGCTATGGCATTGCTTGCCACTACTTCTGCTTTCGCAGAGAAGAACACCGTTAGCTCTCCTGACGGTAAGTTGACTGTCGTGGTTGAAGACCGTGACGGTAAACTCTATTATGCCATCGACTATGCTGGCAAACGTATGATGGACGAGTCGCAGCTCGGTCTCGTCGCCAACGTGGGCGATTTCGCCCAGGGCTTGACCTATCAGTCTAAGGACGAGAAGCAGGTGAGCAATAGCTACGAGCTTCGCACAGCCAAGGTCTCTCATGTGGATTATAAGGCTAACCAGCTCAATGTGACTTATCTGAACGCCCAGAAAAAGCCGATGACCGTAACCTTCAATGTGAGCAACAATGATGTGGCTTTCCGATATACCTTTGGAGAAATCGCCAAGCATATCATCGTCAACGAGGAGAAGACGGCTTTCAATCTGCCTAAGATTTCCACCTCTTTTATATGTCCACAGTCAGACCCGATGATTGGTTTTGCACGTACCAAGCCAAGTTATGAGGAAGAGTATACCCCAGATGCCCCATTGACTGCCAAGTCGCAGTATGGTCACGGCTATACCTTCCCATGCCTCTTCCGTGTAGGTGGCGATGGTTGGGTATTGGTCAGCGAGACAGGCACCCACGGTCAGTATCCTGGTTGCCGCATCAGCGACTATGATGCCGCAAAGGGCTATCAGATAGCATTCCCAATGGAGGGAGAGGGCGATGGCATCGGCTCAAACAAGGCTGTGTTCTCATTGCCTGGCTCAACCTCTTGGCGTACCATCACCGTTGGCTCCAACCTCAAGCCTATCGTGGAGACTACCGTTCCTTACGATGTGGTAGAACCTAGATACGAGGCTTCGCAGAAGTATGGTGTAGGAAAATATACTTGGAGCTGGCTCATCTGGCAGGATGGCTCTTGCAACTATGCTGTGCAAAAACAATTTATCGACCTTGCCGCTACTATGGGCTATGAGTATGTCTTGGTGGATGCCCTCTGGGACAAGCAGATTGGTAAGGAGAAGATTGCCGAGCTGAGCAGATATGCACAGGGCAAGGGTGTGAGCCTGATGCTTTGGTACAACTCGAATGGTGTTACCAACGATGCGCCTCAGGGGCCACGCAACTGCATGGACAACATCGTGGCTCGCAAGAAGGAGATGGCTTGGATGAAGAGCATCGGCGTGAAGGGCATCAAGGTGGATTTCTTCGGAAGTGACAAGCAGCAGACGATGCAACTCTATGAGGACATCCTCAGCGATGCCAACGACTATGGCATCCAGGTTATCTTCCATGGTTGCACCCTGCCAAGAGGTTGGGAGCGTATGTATCCTAACTATATCTCCAGTGAGGCAGTCTTGGCTTCAGAAAATGTCTTCTTCACCGAGCATCATGCCAAGAAAGAGGGCTTCGAGTTGACGATGCACCCATTCTGTCGCAATGCCGTGGCTTCCATGGACTGGGGCGGCACCATCATGAACAAGTATTTGTCTGAAGATAATAAGAGTCGCCATCGTCGTTATACCACGGATGTCTTCGAGATGGCTGCGGCTATCATGAATCAGGCGGCTATCCAGTGCATCGCCATCTATCCTAACAACCTCACGGAACTTCCTCAGCACGAGATAGATTTCTTGAAGGGTGTGCCTACCACTTGGGATGAGACCCAGTTTGTGGATGGTTATCCTGGCAAGTATGCCGTAGTGGCTCGTCGCCATGCCAACAAATGGTATGTGGCAGGACTGAACGGCACCGATAAGGTGATGAAGCTCACCCTCTCTTTGCCTATGCTCGCTGGCAAGACCGTTACCTATTATTATGAGACTGCCAATAAGGACAAGAAGACTCTCTGGCCTGTGTCTCAGATGAAGACGGTGAAGGTGGATAAGAAGGGCAACCTGAAGGTGGAGATGCAACCACAGGGTGGTATCATTGTCAAGGAATAAAATCTCTCTTTTTGATATAAATATAGAAAAGGTGCGGCATTTGAGTCGCACCTTTTTTCCTTGCGTGAAAAAGTTTTTTTTGAGAAAAAGTGTCAAAGTATCATTTTAGGTGGTGAAAAACATTGCTATATGTTGATAATTAGATAGTTGGCATTAGTGATACTTCCTAAAATCTTTACAAAAAGTATCACTAAAGTATCACAGAAGTATCACAAGACAATTCAAGTGAATTTCTGAAAAACTCACATCGTACAATTTGAAAAGTCATCGTACAATTTGAAAAGTCAATCGTACAATTTGAGAAAGTCAGCCCTGACTTATACTGGTATAGATAGACACATTTATGGGAAATAAATTAAATGTGTTTA
>CAVKNU010000233.1:0-3637 GCA_963657465.1 Lachnospiraceae bacterium | reverse complement strand
GCTCAGAGAACTCCTCTAGTTCCAAAAGTTATGAGGATTTAAAGGTAAGTACTAATGTTATAGTTCCTACTTCAGATCCAGATGATTCAGTAACAGCTTCCATCAATACCTTTTTTAAGGATAATGCTCTTCTACAAGATGTATATGTGTTAATAGCTGATATAAATAAAGATGCTATAGATACTATTCTTTCAGAAGGAAAATTGTGGTATCATTGTAGTCAAGATGAACGCTATTTACCAGATTATGCAGATAGGGATGATAGGGAGTTAGAAGTTATCAATGAAGATTATGCAGAAGATTTTAGTGGTGCAATTAGATTGGAAACACCTTCTGATGATAAAAATACTATAAGATATGCTTTCTTCAAGAATACAAGATTTACAGAGGAAGTAGATGAGGATATTAATACAACTATGACCTATGGACATAGGAATGTATATTATCTTAACTGCTTTAATGTAGTTGTAAGTAGTAAGGCATTTAAGTTGGGTATGTCAAATGAACTGTGTCATGCTGCATAGTCCACTATCTGCCAAAGGAATTGCTGGGGGACAATCCTATGCGTCTCTTTCTTGGCAAACTCAGGTCGGGCTCGATGCCCGACTTGAGTTTTTTACGCTGGTGGCATAAACCATAGCGTTCTTTCTTGGCATTGCAAAAGTACAAGATTACTTTCATATACCCAAATCTTTCTTCACTTTTTAACATGATTCTTATAGAATTTGAAATCTATCACCAAACATTATGGCAAGTTGCTGTGCAGTTTGCCCCCAATTTGCAAGAGGCATGGTCCACTTTTTCTTGATATTTCGGTAAGCAAGATACACTAGTTTGAACAAAGCGTCGTCATTAGGAAACACACCTTTTGTCTTGGTGATTTTTCGTACTTGACGATGGTAGCCCTCTACGGTATTCGTCGTATAGATAATACGACGGATAGACTCTGTATATTGGAAATAATGGGTAAGGTTTTCCCATTTGTCTCTCCAAGATTTAATGACAATTGGATAGAGAGTTCCCCATTTGTTTTCCAGGTTATCTAGTTCCAGCTCAGCCTTCTCCTTTGTAGGAGCTGCGTAAACGCATTTCAAGTCTTTCAAGAACTCCTTCTGGTGCTTGCTGCCCACATACTTTACTGAATTGCGGATTTGATGTACAACACACAGTTGAACATCTGTGTTCGGGAAGACACTTTGAATAGCATCAGGGAAGCCCGAAAGTCCATCTACACACGCAATTAGAATATCTTTCACACCTCTGTTTTGAAGGTCTGTGAGAACACTGAGCCAAAAGTTTGCACCTTCGCTGTGAGACACATACATACCAAGCAAATCTTTGTAACCTTCCTTGTTGATGCCGATGATATTATAGATGGCACGAGCTACAGTTGTCCCCTTGTCATCACGAACTTTGTAATGGATGGCATCCATCCATACAATAGGGTAAACCTCATCCAATGTACGTGTACGCCAAGCCTTAATCTCCGGCCAAACCTTGTCGGTGATATTGCTAATTGTTTCTTTAGAAATCTTTGTGCCATAGTTCTCTTCAAGGAAAGCACTGATGTCGCTCATGCTCTGACCTGTGGCATAGAGGCTTATTATCTTGTCTGACAAGCCTTCTGCCAATATGGTTTGACGTTTCTGAATAACTTCTGGAGCAAAGCTGCCTTCACGGTCACGTGGAGTCTCTACTGTGACTGGACCATATTCTGTCTGAACCTCTTTGGACATCTTGCCATTACGGCGATTGGAAGAGTGGTTAGCCTTGCTTTGAGCAAGATGATTGTCCATCTCACCTTCCAGGGCTGCATTGAGGAAATCTTCCAATACCTGATGGAATGCACCATCCTTACCAAATAAAGGTTTACCACTCTTGAACTGATCTTTGGCTTCTGCCAACATCTTTGAATACTCTTCTTGTGTCATTGTCTAATTCTAATTGCTTCGATTTATATAAACCGAAAAGTTATACTTTTATTGTATTAGCAGTGACACAGTTTAAATGACATCGTCACGCATTGTATTTTATGACGTTTAAATGTTCTAATATGTCTTTTTTCGTTTGTTCAATTTTTGCGTTGTAAATGGGTGAGCCTTTTTCATATTTCCATAGAACCTCTATTGATGGTGCGATTTCTTGCATTTTAGCAACAAGTAGATATAAACTCAAATCATTTAGTAATGTCAACTGCATATTACCTTCATGAGAAGATTTATTTCTCTTGTTTTCTATAGTTTCCATTAGCTGATGATTATCATTTAAAATGGAAAAAAGTTGCTCATTATTTATCTGTTTTTTATGTTCGTTTATAGCTTTCCATGTTGCTTTGTTTAATTCAAGTTTATAGACTTTATTGATGATTTTAAAGTAAAGATCTTTTAATGTAGATATTTTATGGCACACAACATCATAATGGTATAAACAAAATTCATCAAATGGAATGAAGTCTTTTTCAGTATAATTGAGTACTTTATACTGAGAAATGAAAATAATAGCATTGTTAATGGATTTTAGACATGCCTCTATTGAACGACACATCATATATATGTCGTTTATGTACGATTCGTTGGCATTGAAATATTTGAAGAAATCTCCATCGTCTGTATGTGCATCTCCTACAGATTTATATATGTTTCCAATGCAAAGTGATAATTTATTATAGAATGGGTTTTCTACAACGCAATCTATACTAATCTTTTTATTAAAATTTGAAGAGGTACATTCTGCTATCATATTGTATTTCTTGAATTAATGTTTTAAAATGGAGTTTGTATATATCCGCTAATACTTTCATTCACCATTGAGTTGTCTTGTAGTTTATGCAAATCATCAATATGTTTTATCAGATTGTCATAAGTTTCAAGATTCTCTATTTCTTCACGTCTTGCCTTACTCAGCTTGCAGAACTCTTCCTCTTGTTCTAGTCCTGCAAATCTTCGTCCGCAAAGATTAGCGGCGATGCCTGTTGTTGAACTTCCGCTAAATGGATCAAGAATCCAGTCGCCTTGATTCGTCGAGGCGAGTATCATACGAACAAGAAGCCGCAAAGGCTTTTGGGTAGGATGCTTCCCGCAAGTTTTCTCCCAACGACCGATAGCTGGCATACGCCATACATCGGTCATTTGCTTGCCTTCATTCAGCTCTTTCATCAATTCATAGTTGAACTTATGGGGAACTTTCTGCATTTTTCTTGCCCAAATGACAAACTCCGTTGAGTATTTGAAATATCGACATGAAATATTGACTGGAGGATTCGTCTTTTCCCATGTGATGACATTCAAAATCTTATAGCCAAGCTCTGTTAAGCAATTAGCCACAGAAAAGATGTTATGATAAGTACCGCTTATCCATATTGTACCGTTGTCTTTTAGTTTGTCACGACACAGACGCAGCCACTCCATATTGAATGCCATCATGTCCTCTTGCGACTTGCCTTTGTCCCATTCGCCTTTGTCAACACACACCACCTTACCGCTCTGCAACGATATTCCACCGTTAGATAGGAAGTAAGGAGGGTCTGCAAATATCATGTCGAACTTGAAGTCAAACTCTTTGAGGAGCTTGAAACAGTCACCATGGGCAAGGATGAAATCATTCTTTCTTGACAGATAAAAGACCTTTGGCTTTTGAC
>CAVKNU010000232.1:0-3646 GCA_963657465.1 Lachnospiraceae bacterium | reverse complement strand
CTAGCTTAATTTCCTCCAGCGGTACTTGGATAAAGTTATTATCTTCATTCATGTCAGTATTCCTTATCTATTCTTATTTGCAAAAATAAGAATATTCTCTAAATCTAGCAAGTTTTCAGCCTATTTTTTCTGGTTTGCGGCATTATCTTGCAAAAAACGCCGCAAAATCTGCGGCGTTTTTACAGAAATAATATTGCAAGTTTCCTTCTTCCCCCTTAGTACGGAAACAGCAGGGGCAGCACGAAGGTCATCACGATGCCGATGATGAGCTGCAGGGGGAGACCGACCTTGATATAATCCATGAAGGTATATTGACCGGCTTGCATCACCAGGGCATTAGGCGGCGTGGAGAATGGGGAGGCGAAACACATGCTGGCTCCCAACGTGACGGCGAAGAGGAAGGCATACGGACTGATGCCCAACTGCTGGGCGGCAACCAAGGCGATAGGTGCCATCAATACTGCCGTGGCGGTGTTGCTGATAAACATGGTGAGCAGGGAGGTGGTGAAATAGATGCCTGCCAGAAGTGCCGTCGGTCCCATCGCTCCCAGATAATCGACCAATGCCTGGGAAACGATGCTCGAAACACCCGTCTTCTCCAGTGCCGTGGACATCGGCATCATCGCCGCTATCAGCACGATGCTCTCCCAGTTGATGGTTCGATAGGCTGCCTCCACATTGCGGAAACAACCGGTGAAGACGGTGAGCAGACCTGCAATGATGACTGCCGTGACAGGTGCCACTGGGATGAAGTCGAACACCATCATCGCTACCATCAGCAACATGATGGCGGCTGCCATCGGTGCCTTGTAATCCAGAAGTACCTTGTCGGCTGATTTCTCGGGTTGTCCGAGCACCACCCAGTTGTCGCTGTCGCTATTGATGCGGCTCAGGTTCTTCCAAGTGCTCTGCACGAGGAGCACATCACCCTTGTGGAGCTTGCGGTCGATGATGCCATCGGTGATATACTCGTTCTCTCGCTTGATGCCCAAGATGTTGATGCCGAAGCGATTGCGCAAGCGAAGTTCCTTGATTTGCATGCCCACGAGCTGGGAGGTAGGCATTACCACGATTTCGGCGAGCCCGAGGTCATAGAAGTCTATCTTCACGTTCTTGATGCGTTTCAGGGAGTAGTCGCTTGCTATCTGCTGAATGGCTTCTGGCTTGCCCATCAGGTAGAGGATGTCCTCTTCCTGAATGACGCTGTCGCTCCAAGGCATGTGCTGGTTCACGTCCTTCATCAGTCCGAGGCGCGACTTCTTCTCGTTCCTTATCTCGATGATACTGATGCCATAGCGTCGCTGGGCATCCAGTTGCTTGAGCGTCTGACCAATCATCGGGCTGTTGGTTGGCACGATGTAGCGATACAGGTTGTCGAGCAACTGGTATTCATCCACGAGGTCGTGGAGAGACTTTGATTTCTTGTCTTTCTTCTGATTGCCCTTCTTGTTGAGGAAGAGACGGCTCAACGGGAGGAGTACGATAATGCCGATGGCGAGTACGATAACTCCGATGGGCAGGAAGGAGAAGAAGGCGAGGGGCTGGTAACCTGCCTCGGTAAGGGCTTCGTCGATGACGAGGTTGGGAGGCGTACCGATGAGGGTGAGCATTCCGCCCAGGCTTCCAGCGAAGGCGAGCGGCATGAGGAGGCGGGACGACTGCAAGCCCGATGAGGCTGCGATGCTCATGATGATAGGCATCATGAGTGCCACGGTGCCTGTGTTGCTGACGAAGGCGCCGATAACGGAGGTGACAATCATCACCAAGAGGAAAGTGGCGGTCTCGTTGCCATGCGACAGCGCCATGAGCTTGTTGCCCGTGAGCTTGGCGAGACCCGTCTGCATGATGGCGCCACCCACCACGAAGAGGCCTATCATCATGACGACGATAGGGGATGAGAAACCTGCCAGGGCTTCCGCTGGCGTAAGAATTCCGAAGATGAGAAGCGCAGCCAATGAGGTGAGTGCTACGATGTCGGCTCTCACCTTGCCCCAAATGAAGGCGGCTACGGTCAGGATTAAAATAATAAGTGTTACTGTCATGGGACAAAGTTACGACTTTTTATCGGGATAGTCGTAACTTTGCAAGGATTTTTTTATTCTTTTATGTTTTTTGTGCAAGAAAAAAGGGATTGCCAATGATGTGATGGCAATCCCTCATAGAGAGTCTTTAAAAGTTACTTGATACTATTGAATGTGGATTTAGTAAAGCCATTGAGCAGCTGTGGACTGGCGATGGACTTGCGAGAGCAGTAGTCGAACTCCACTTTCTTGTCACCATTGGTTGATTTCCAGCGGATGGTGAGCTTTACGGTCTTGCCCTCTGTGTCTGGGAGCACATCGTTGAGGTCGAAGGCTACCAAGGCATCGCCCATGCGATACTTAGGGTCACCGTTCTGGTTATGTCTCAACTCTACCTCGTATGGATTCTCAGGGTTAACGCCTGCCACCAGATTGATGAGGTGAGGCTTGACTCCTCCCCAGAAAGCACGGAAGCGGAGGGTGAGATAGCCATCCTCCGCTACGGTTACCCAGTCGCGAACGATATCTACCTCGTCGTTGCCATACTTGGCGTCGTTCTCGGCAGGAGTGGCGAGATATGGCACAGGTTTCTTGGTCAGGATGCTGTCTATCCAGTTGACACGTACCACAGCCTCGTCGGCAGGACCTTGCTCGTTGAGTGGGGTGTAGTTAACCAAGGCTCTTACCTGTTTGCCACCGAATGGCTTGTTGAGGTTCTTTGCGATGACACTCGTCTTGTCGTCTATCTGTAGGTAAGTGACATCGCCGTTTTGCTTGACGGTAACCAAAGCGTTAGGCAAGTTGTCTCTCCAGTCGTCATCATCGGTATTGCATGACTGGAAGGTAAATGCTGACAGGCACACCGTCATCGCCAACAACATCTTGTTTAATTTAAATTTCTTCATAATTATCGTTCCTTTCTTATTTTTTTTCTGTTTTAATATTCTTTGTTTTCAGACGATAGTTGGAAAGAAAAGCTAGAGCGCTCTAGTTAGCTTCTCTCATTCGTCTGACTATAAAATAAGATGGGAACGGAAATCTTGCGTCTGATTTGGCAAAAGAAAGTTAATTTTCTTTTTTCTCTGGCTTCGGCACGAAGCCTAGGATAGCCACCAGACAGCTCATGATTGGACTGATGATATTGAAGAAGCAGAAGGGCAGATAGACCAATGTCGGGATGCCGAGCACGGTGCTCTGCGTCATACCACACGCCGTCCAAGGCACCAGCACAGAGGTAACCGTGGCACTATCCTCGGTGCTGCGGCTCAGCAACTCAGGCTTGTAGCCACGAGCGGCATACTCGTCCTTGTAGATGCTGGCATTCATGATGATGCTGAGGAATTGGTCGCCCATCACGAGGTTGAGCAATACGCCCGATGTCACGGTAGAGCAAACCAGGGAAACGGTGCTGTGGATGCTCTTGAGCAGCATCTTGGTGATGGCGTGGAGCATGCCGCTCGCCACCATGCACGAACCGAAACACATGGCGCAGAGGATGAGCCAGATGGTGTTGAGCATACCTGCCATACCTCTGGTTGCCACGAGGTCGTTGATGCTCTCCATGCCGCAGAACAGAAAAATACGGATGCTCATTGTCATAAATATATGTTAACTAAAAAGTTGCG
>CAVKNU010000231.1:0-3650 GCA_963657465.1 Lachnospiraceae bacterium | reverse complement strand
GCATGGGCTATCGCCTCATTGCCTTTCATTAATGTTACTTCTTGATTTGCCATTGTCTTAATCCTCCTTTTTACGATACACCGTGATACAGCCGTCTGGACACACGATGGCACATGACGTACAACCGACACATGCCTCTGCCGACACTGCCTCCACATAACGATAGCCATGCGTATTCACTCTCTTCTGCGACAATGCGATGACATCATGAGGACAAGCTGCTATACAGAGTGCGCAACCTTTGCATCGCTCCGTATCTACCACAATAGCCCCTTTAATCTTGCTCATATTCTATTTCTTTATTTTTCTTACTCCAACAAACCACAACATTCACCTACGGATTATAGTAGTCCTTGCAGTAGAAGCCCAAGATGTTATCTAGCATTTCCTTGGCTACTACCGCCGGGCTCTCAGGATCGAGCGCGATGGCTTCCATATAGCAGTCAAGGGCACGCTTAAAGTCGCCTTGCTTTCGCCAGGCGTTTCCTTGTTGATAATACTCTTCAGCTGTCATTTTACTCTGTATGATTTGTACTTTCGTTTGGCGAAATTACGAAAATAAAGAGACTTTAAAGAATAAAAGCGCGAGTTTTAAGCTATATTAAACATGTTTTGCCCAAAAATGCGCACACTATATTTGAGTGTGCAATAAATCCTCATTAATGTTGTATATTTCTTTTGTAGATGACATACAATACCAAACCTCGCAAAGAGAGATAGAGAAGAAAGGCCAACCACAAGGCATGATTGCCCATACTGTTGTGTAGGCTAAAGAAGAGCACATAGAAAGCTGAGGCAGATACGGCAGTCGAAAGGAGCATACTCTTGGATCGAGTGATGCCCACAAATATGCCATCAAAGACAAAGGCTGCCATTCCTGTGACAGGAATCAAGATTGCCCACCAGAAATACTCACCAGATGCAGCTATCACTCTCCCATCGCTAGTCAGCAATCCCAAGAACTGTTCCCCACCTATTATATATAATAAGGTGAAAGCCACGACCACAATACCACCAAAAACAAACACTCGATTGACCACATCATGGAAAGCACGCCAATTGCCTGCTCCATAATATTTGCCACTCAGTGCCTCTGCAGCATACGCAAAACCATCCATGAAATAAGAGAAAAGGGTGAAGAGAGTCATCAACAAAGTATTCACTGCCAGCACGATAGTTCCTTCTCGAGACCCTGCTGCCGTGAAAAAGAGATTGACCGAGACCAAACAAACTGTACGCAAAAAGATGTCACGGTTCACCGAGAAAAAACGTTTAAGTGGCTCTGTCGCAAAAAGCTGCTTGCGATAATCATATTTTCTTAATCGACCATAATAGATGCGAGCCAACACGCCAGCCATCAAGAATCCCCACCATTGGGCTATGACTGTTCCCAATGCCACACCCTCTACTGAGAGACGACACACAAAGACAAAGAATAAGGAAGCCACAATGTTGACCACATTCTGAGTGAGCGACACCAACATCGGAACACGAGTATTCTGCATACCAATATACCAACCCGTAAATCCATAGAGACCCAACACGGCAGGTGCCCCCCAGATGCAAATATTACAATAGCTTCGAGCCAGATTCGCAACATCAGCATCTGGCTTCATGGCCCAAAGCCCACAACCTATAACCAATTTTTGGAGAATGCAAAATAGCAGACCAATGCCCACGCCAACAGCTAGCGAGCGCATCAACAGCCTCACCACTTCCTCAAAATCTCGCCTGCCTAATGCCTGCGAAGTCATCCCACTCGTTCCCATTCTCAAGAATCCGAACAACCAATAGATGACATTAAAAAGCATCGAGCCAACGGCAATGGCACCAATATAAGCCGCATCACCAATATGCCCGACAATGGCGACATCCACCAAACCCAAAAGCGGCACCGTGATATTGCTGATTATCGACGGCACCGCTAGTTGTAATATCTTCTTATTCAACATTATTTCTTGAATCTCTCAGCCTGCTCCTGAATATAAGCAGCATCCTGGAAGTAGTCGATGCGCATAGCCTTGCGAACCTCGTCCATCGTCTGGGCTGCAAACGCACGTGCTGCCTCACTACCCTTCTTCAAGATATTGAACACCTCAGGTATATCTTGCTCAAACTCATGGCGACGAGCACGGATTGGGTCGAGCATCTTATTGATAACGCTGTTCAAGAACTTCTTGCAAGTACCGTCACCGATACCACCCTTCACATACTGCTCCTTCAACTCATCCAAAGTTTTGAACTCTGGCCAAAATTCTGCGAAGTCTTCAGGAGTGGAGAATGCCTCCATATAAGTAAATACAGCATTTCCCTCCAAATGTCCTGGCTCATCCATGCTCATACGTGGCTCACCATTAGACATTTTCTTCACTTTCTTCCAAACTGTCTTCTCATCATCGCTCAAATAGATGCAGTTGCCAAGACTCTTACTCATCTTCTCCTTACCATCTGTACCAGGAAGACGACGACAAACAGCATTCTCAGGCAAGAGAATCTCAGGCTCAACCAATACTGGAGAATAAACCTGATTGAAACGACGAACCAACTCACGAGTTACCTCCAACATAGGTTCCTGATCCTCACCAGCCGGTACTGTTGTTGCCTTGAAAGCTGTGATATCAGCAGCCTGGCTCACTGGATAACAGAAGAACCCCAGAGGGATGTTTGCCTCGAAATTACGCATCTTGATCTCTGTCTTCACTGTTGGGTTGCGCTGAACACGAGATACTGTGATGAGATTCATCAAGTAGGTTGTCAACTCAGCCAACTCTGGAATCATACTCTGAATATAGAGTGTACATTTTTGTGGGTCGAGACCAGCAGAAAGATAATCAAGAGCCACTTCTATAATGTTCTGGCGAATCTTCTCCGGATTGTCTGCATTATCTGTTAATGCCTGAACATCAGCCATAAAGACAAACATCTTATCAAAGTCACCAGCGTTTTGTAATTCCACACGACGCTTCAACGAACCAATATAATGCCCTAAATGGAGCTTACCTGTTGGACGGTCACCCGTCAATATAACTTTTCCCATTTTATTCTTATTTTATTACTTTCGTGTGCAAAGGTACGACAATTTGCACACACTACCAAATAAAAGTTTAATTATATCTGTAAGACAAGGATTAAAAAACACCCTTCACCCTTCACCTTTCGCTGGAATCCCCAGTGTTTATCGGCATTCCGAGGGTGAAGGGTGCTTCTCAACCCTTCACCCACCTTTCACCACCCTTCACCCTTGAGTGAATGGGATAAGCCCATTTGGGACTGGATTTTCTCTATCACAAATTACCTGTCAACCAAAATCAGGAAATGACAAGGTGAAGGGTGGTGAAAGGTACTTTTCAACCCTTCACCCTCCAAACCCCCAGTGTTTATGGGCATTTCCGCCCAAAAGGTGAAGGGTGAAGGGTAAAATGCACATTTCTTTTTGCTTAATTAATGTTTTAGGATTTTGTCTTAGTACAGCAAAATTATGCTTAACTAAATTACTTTTGTGCCCAAACTATGGGCACACTTGCGCCTTAGTTAGGCACAACTAAAAATCTAGTTGATTACCTATCTTTTCTTACGAAAAACAGCGAGATCTCTTGGCAGGAGATTTAGTTGTAATTAATGTAGTTTATATATATAATGTTTAATTAATT
>CAVKNU010000230.1:0-3693 GCA_963657465.1 Lachnospiraceae bacterium | reverse complement strand
ATCGTGACAACTTCATCAAATTGGCGAAGGAGGGATATTTCGATGGCACACTCTTTCATCGTGTCATCAAGGACTTCATGATTCAAGGTGGCGACCCTGATAGTAAGGGAGCGCCTAAGGGAAAGATGCTCGGTACGGGTGGCCCCGACTATACAATCCCAGCAGAGTTTTTTTATCCCCAACTTTTCCATAAGCGTGGTGCTTTGAGTGCAGCCCGATTAGGTGATGAAGTAAACCCTAACCGTGAGAGCAGCGGTAGCCAGTTTTATATTGTTTGGGGCAAGACTTACAAACAGAATGAGCTGAAGCAGATGGAGAAGCAAATGGGTATGCAGATGGAACAGACCATCTTCAATCTGCTCGCCAAGGAGCATCACGATGAAATCATGAACTTCCGTCGCAGTCGCGACCGTGAAGGACTGATGAAACTCCAGGATCAGCTTATCGATGAGACCAAAAAGCTTTGCAAGGAGCAAGGATATCCAAAGTTTACCGACGAACAAGTAAAAGCTTACACCGAAGTGGGAGGCACTCCTTTCCTTGACAACCAATACACTGTATTTGGCGAAGTTGAGGAAGGCCTTGATGTCGTAGAGAAAATTCAGAGCTGCGAGACGCTTCGTGGGGATAGACCAAAGGAGGACATTTCCATGGAAGTATCTGTCATCGAAGATTAAAGGTAAGTATCGTCAACTATTCATTCGTATAATATAAAAACAAATCAAAACAATGATGACTAAAAACAAAATGATGAAGGGCATCATGATGCTCTTGGCAATAGCTGGATCTAGTAACAGCTTTGCTCAACAAGCCACAGTAGTTGTCAACAATCCAACTGCAGCTCAACGACAAGAACTCATAGAACTAAACATGAGTGATGTGCAAGCCAAATTAGCAAATGTTACTCCAAAGAAAGGGGAGGCTTATATCGTAAAGAACAAACGTGGTCAACAGATAGGTTCGCAAATCACACATGATGGCAAACTATTGATTGATGCCAGCGTGCGTCCTCATGGTTCCGCCACCTATTATATAAGTATAGGAAAACCTTATCCACAGAAAGTGTGGACAACTGGTGCCCTCTACAAGATTCGCAAGGACGATATTGCATGGGAAAATGATCGTTGTGCTTATCGTGTCTATGGTCCTGCTCTCCAGCGAACAGGCGAACGTTCATTTGGTACTGATATTTGGGTAAAGAATACTCCAGACACGGTGGTTTACGACCGATACATCAAAGACAGAAATGGCAACATCCTCGGTGACAAGATAGACAAACAAGCAAAAGCTGCCAAGACTGAAGCCAAGCGCAAAGCCCTTCAAGCCCAATCCCGCGAAGTAGATATCACAACTTCCTTCCATCTCGACCACGGCAATGGTCTCGACCCGTATCGTGTTGGCGCAACACTTGGGCTAGGAGCTCCAGGATTGATGGTTGGCAAAGATTTAGTACTACCTTATTGTTATAAGGATTACAAGATATTGGATAATGGCCCTTTACGCTTCACGGTTGAATTAACTTACAATCCTTCCAAAGTGGGCAACCAAGAGAATGTGGTGGAGCATCGCGTCATCTCGCTCGACAAGGGTAGCAATTTCAACAAGATGACCGTTTGGTATGATGGTCTCACCACTCCTACTGATTTTGTCACAGGATTCCCTATCCACGAAGAAGATACGGAAAGTAAAACTTTCGCCAAGGATTATGTGAGCTATGCCGACCCTACCGACAACCTGGAAGTAAACAACTCACAAGTATATGTAGGTGTTCTCTTCCCTTATGGTATCGACAACACTTACTATCAGCTTTTCGATCAAAAGCATGATGGAGCTACAGGTCATGCACTCGGACTAAAAAGAGGTTTGAAAGCTGGCGAGAAGTACAGCTATTACTTCGGTGCAGCGTGGAGCAAGTATGACGTTCGTAGTTATAGCGAATGGCAACTTCGTATCAAAGAGTATTTGGAGTCTCTGAAAACACCACTTAATATTGAAATAAAATAATCACAGATTATTATATAAATAAAAAAGGAGAGCGTGTCATCAATCTATAACATGCTCTCCTTTTTGTTATCTTTCGTATTATTTTTTCACACGTCCTTGACATGCTTTGCATTTTACACCGCTAAATTACGAAGTTTTTATGAGATACACAAATCTCCAATTGTAAAATTACGAATTGCATTTAGAACTTTCAACATCAATATATCGGTGGCGCAATAATGACATGATAGTGATTCAAGATATGCTCCTATGAGGTAAAGTTTACAATCTTTTAGCCTTTTGTGTGTCTAGTTTCAAATAAAAGTTGTATATTTGCGGAAAAATTCAGCGTATGGCAAGAAAACTATATCCTTTGGGCATTCAGACTTTCTCGGAGATAAGAGAGAAGGATAAGCTCTATATTGACAAGACGGAATACATCTATCGTATGACGCATACAGATAGTAAGTATTGTTTTTTGGGACGACCACGCCGTTTCGGTAAGTCGCTCCTTGTTACCACGTTGCAAAGTTACTTTGAGGGTAAGAAAGAACTCTTCAAGGGCTTGGCGATAGAGAAACTGGAGAAGGAATGGACGGAATATCCTGTACTTCACTTCGACATGAGCGGTGGAAAACACATGGAGAAGGAGCAATTGGAAAGATACCTTGCGTTTATCCTGCAAGCAGAGGAGAAAAAATGGGGTGTCGAACATCCACAGGTGGATGCCAACAACCGTTTGACAGAACTGATAGATACCGCTTATAAGAAAAGTGGCAAACAGGTGGTGGTGCTCATCGACGAGTATGACGCGCCGATGCTGGATGTTGTGCATGAGAAAGAACAACTGGATGTGCTTCGCAATACGATGCGCAATTTCTTCAGTCCCCTAAAGTATAGCGAGGCGAAACTCCGCTTCGTTTTCCTTACAGGCATCACTAAGTTCTCGCAGATGAGCATCTTCAGCGAACTCAATAATATCACCAATATCTCGATGGATGATGAATATGCTGGAATCTGTGGCATTACTAAGGAAGAACTGTTAGTGCAGATGTCGGAAGACATTGACATTCTTGCAGAGTCTCAAGGGTTGACCAAGGAGCAAACGATAGCAAAGCTCAAAGAGCATTATGATGGCTATCATTTCGCAAGCAAATCGCCAGATGTGTTTAATCCATATAGTCTATTCAATTGTTTTTCTGAGCGGAAGTTTGGCAAGTATTGGTTCAGTTCTGGTACACCTACCTATCTGATAAACATGCTCAACAAGTATGATGTGCTTCCAGCCGACATAGCTCCTATCGAGGCTCTTGCCTCTGCATTTGATGCGCCTACAGAGAAGATGAAGACCATCACGCCATTGCTGTATCAGAGCGGGTACGTCACCATCAAGGATTACGATAGCGACATTGAACTTTATACCCTTGATATTCCAAACAAGGAGATTCGTGTGGGACTCTTCGAAAATCTCTTGCCGAATTATGTGGATGGCATTTATGCAGAGCGTGGTGGTGTGGCTATCGCTCGAATGTCAAGACTCATACGCCATCAAGATATGGATGGAGCTTTACGCTTGTTGCAAGATTACTTGGGTACCGTACCTTATTGCAATGTGACCAATTATGAGGGGCATTATCAGCAGATGCTCTACATCATCTTCACTTTGCTCACGGCTTTTGTGGTGGATGTGGAGGTGCATACGCCTAAGGG
>CAVKNU010000229.1:0-3695 GCA_963657465.1 Lachnospiraceae bacterium | reverse complement strand
CGATGACAACGGTCTTGTGTTGCCTCCTAAGTTGGCTCCTATCCAGGTAGTCATCGTTCCTATCAACAAGGGCGAGGAGCAGTTGGCTCAGATTACAGCCAAGTTGCAGCCAGTTATCGACAAGTTCCGTGAGTTGGGCATCAGCGTGAAGTATGATGACAACACAGCTAAGCGTCCAGGCTTCAAGTTCGCCGACTACGAGTTGAAGGGTGTTCCTGTACGTCTCGCCATGGGTGGTCGTGACTTGGAGAACAACACCATCGAGATTATGCGTCGTGATACTTTGGAGAAGGAGAACGTAAGCTTCGACGGTATCGTGGAACGTGTACAGGCGATGTTGGAAGACATCCAGAAGAACATCTTCGAGAAGGCTCGCGCTTATCGTGACGCTCACGTCTATGAGTGCGACAACTACGAGGAGTTCAAGGAGCGTGTGAAGGACGGCGGTTTCTTCCTCTGCCACTGGGACGGCACAGCCGAGACCGAGGCTAAGATTAAGGAGGAGACACAGGCAACCATCCGTTGCGTGCCTTTCGCTTACGAGCAGACTCCAGGTGTCGACATGGTTAGCGGCAAGCCAGCCGTAGCTCGTGTCATCATCGCAAGAAGCTATTAATTTCAGAATTCACTCACCTTTTAAAATATAAGGTCGTTATGTTTTTGAGGCAGCTATATCTCTACATCATCTTTGTGATGTCCATGGTCTTCGGAGGCTATGGTGAGGTATCGGCTGCCTCAAATTCTTCTCAAGGTTCTTATCCTGATTCTTCAGATCGCCTACAGAAGGTAGAGCATAAGCATCAGATGCCCGATGCCCAACTGGAGGATGCTTCGGTGGCGGCTTACAGAGTATGCAGTAGCCGTCCACAGCGATTATTGCCTACGGGCAACATCCATTCTTCCAGTGGCAATGCCGAGAATAGTAGATTGCTTTTTAATAGAACCCGATTCTTATCATCCCTTTTATCCGCTGTATTTGGTGGCATGGAGCCATTCCGTCAGGAGTCAGCCCCCATCCACTTTGATGTCGCCAGCAAGTATTATGTCATTTGCCTGCGGCATCTCCGGTGCTAACCCACTTTTTCTTTATATATATAATAAGGTATAGGCATTCCCGCAAGGTTGGGTGCTTATTGCCGCTTCACACCCCTACCCTAACAATAAGAAAAACAGTTCAATATATATTTAGAAAAAGAAAATACAAGATATGGCTAAAATAAACCATTTGGAGATGGGACCTGTCGTAATGGGTCTCGAAAAGGTAACAGTAAAGAAAGGTTTCTTGGGTATGAGCATCAAGCTCATCTACAACCCAACAAATAGTGTGATTAAGATTAAGGAAAACGAGTACTCGGCGGAGGACGGCAGAAAGCTCTCCGATATTCTCTGTGAAAATCCAGAGAACGTGGAGGCAGCCATCGCCAAGTTCCCAGTTTCCGCCATCGGGATGGGCAACGTGAAGCTACAGGCTTGTATCTCGGAAGACCATCAGTTTGCAGCCGTCCAGCTCTTGCAGTTCAAGGACTTCGGCTACAAACCGATAACAGAGGTACACATCTATGAGGGAAAGGCAGCAGAGGCTTTCGCCAAGCTGTTCTGAGAATACAGTTGAAAGAGACTGATTATACGGTGTGTTGACTGCCGTCGGCAGAGCAGCTGACGGTAGTCAACAGACTTGCCGACTATAGTCAGCAGACCTGCTGACGGTAGTCGGCATCCCGTAAGAGATAGGCTCTTGCACTCAAGAAGATACTTAAAAGAACCCGAGAAGATACTTGTTTGAACCTGAGAAGATGCTTAACTGAACTCTAAGAGATACTTACTTGAACTCTAGGAGATACATCCATGAGTTCAACCTGATATTTAAGATATTTAATAAGATTATGAACGGATTATATACAATATTACTTCTTATACTGAGCAACATCTTCATGACCATCGCTTGGTACGGACATCTCAAGTTGCAGCAGACAGGCGTGAGCAGTCACTGGCCTTTGATAGGAGTCATAGTGTTCAGTTGGGCGATAGCCTTCTTCGAGTATTGCTGCCAAGTGCCAGCCAATCGCATTGGCTTCATCGACAACGGCGGACCTTTCTCCCTTGTACAGCTCAAGGTGATACAGGAGTGCGTCTCCCTCATCGTTTTCGCCATCATCGCCAACATTCTCTTCCAGGGACAAGGCTTGCACTGGAACCACTTTGCCGCCTTCGTTTGCCTGATAGCTGCCGTCTACTTCGTGTTCATGAAATAAAACAGCCCGAAATATTTGGTGTTTTTATTTATTTGTCGTACCTTTGCCTGCAACAAAATAAGACACTTATGGTAACAAAGGACAAACTGATAGAGCGCTTCAAAAGATTACCAAAAGACTTTACCTTCGATGAACTCACTCGCCTATTAGAAATATATGGCTTTGAGATTTCAAACAAAGGAAAGACCTCTGGTTCTCGCGTCGTGTTCAAAAATGGTGACTTGAAGCCTATCATGCTCCATAAGCCACACCCAGGAAACATTGTGAAAGGCTATGCCTTGAAACAAGTTTTCAATTATCTAAAGGAAGTAGGACTGATAAAATAACAATAGCGTTATGAATACATTAAAATACAAAGGATTCATTGGTTCGGTCGATTTCAGCGAGGAAGACAATGTCTTTTTTGGAAAGATTGAAGGTATCGATGGACTCGTAAACTATGAAGGTTCAAGCGTTGATGAACTTAAATCTGCTTTTCATGAGGCAGTTAATGATTATCTTGTTTATTGCAAAGAAGAGGGCATCGTACCTCATAAAAGCTATTCAGGCATGCTTAACATCAGAATTTCCCCTGATATTCATCGCCAGATAGCTGTTCTTGCAAACAAAGCAGGAGTATCCATCAATGCTTTCATCAAACAAGCACTCAACAGAGAAGTAGCCGCATTAGCTTAACCCCCAATGCTACTACGCTCAAAGATAATATGTATAACAATTAAAACAAGAAGAATATAAAAAACAGAAAATAAAGAGAATTACAACATAATAAGATATTAAACTTGCGTTTACTAATTTGTTCGGATACACTTAAATTTGGCGATTTAAAGTATGTACTAACGAATGAATAAGTTCTGTGAACGCCTGCGCTATAGCGTGGGCGGAACTTATCGTTAGTACGGGCACCGCCAAAGCCTAAGTGTTGATAAGGGAAGCCTGCGCTTCTTCTTTGTCTTCACTTCATCAAGGCTTTTATATGGGAATGGTTCTTAGCTGATTTCTCGGTCGATGCCCGTTTTACTCCGATAACGATTTAGTTCCAGACGCAGCAAAACGCTATAGCAATATGGACAGACTAAAAATGCAGAGTAGTAATGGTGTCGAGGACAACATTATGAAGATTGCGCAGTTGTTTCCCGACTGCGTAACTGAGATCGTGGACGAAAAGAGCGGTCAGCCTAAACATCTCATAGATTTCGAAAAGCTCAAGCAAAACCTTTCCGACAGCATTCTTTCGGAAAAGGCGGAACGCTACCAGTTTACATGGCCCGATAAGAGCAAGGCGATTCTCCTTGCCAACTCCCCTATCAATGCCACCCTTCGCCCTTGTCGTGAAGAGAGCGTTGACTTCGACCACACCCAAAACCTATATATCGAGGGCGATAACCTCGATGTCTTGAAGTGTCTCAAAGAGACTTACCTCCACAAGGTGAAGATGATTTACAT
>CAVKNU010000228.1:0-3702 GCA_963657465.1 Lachnospiraceae bacterium | reverse complement strand
ACGCTCTACATCGGCTGCGAGAAGTTCCCACAGCACGATTTTTACCCAATTTCAGTGGGTGGAGTGAGATAATTTACAAAAAAATCCTTTCTTTCAAGCAAATAGTGTAAATTTGTAAGTAGGTTACTTTAAACAATACCACATAAATAGGGGCTTGTCACCGAAATATGTGATTTAATTAACAGGCTGATACTTTACAAGTATGGAAAATAAAGATACACTACAAAATATAGGAAGGTCAATTAAGTCCCACCGTACAGCGGAGGAGCAAAACTATGCGCGTGTCCCAGGGATAGCTCGTGCTCTTTGTGATATTACAAGCGATAAGCTTCCCGAACAAAATGGGCGAAAAGTATTTTGGCTTGTGAACACAGAAAATAGTAGAATGGCTTATCAAGGTGATGGTATGTCTATATATAAAAACACCATGATGGGCGGTATCTTATCTAAATATAATTCAGGAACACATAAATATAGCCAAAAAACCATATTAAAGAAAATCAATAATGTTACGGTTAATATACTTAGCCGCGCGACTTATACTCCTATTCATGGCAGATCCGCAAAGGAGATAACAATTAAAATTGATGGTGATAAAAATTCTTATCGTTTTCAACGTCTAGCTGATTTAATCAACGAGCATTCACAACTCGTAGATCGTCTGGAGGTTCTGAAAAAGAAGCAAGAAGAAGAGAGGCAGGCTATTCTTAAGGCAAAGAAAGAAGCCGAAGAAGCTGCAAGGCGTAAGGCAGAAGCAGAAGCAGAAAGACTACGACAAGAAGAAATTAAACGTCAAGAAGAAGAACGACGCAATCAAGAAGAGATAGAAAGATTGCAAGCTCAAATAGAGCAATCAGAGCAAGATATTCGTCAAACCCAATCTTTCATTCGTGGAGAAGTATCGCTCCGTTTGCAGCACATTTTGGATGAAAATCAAGAAGAAGCAAAACGTTCGCATCTTTTTGATGGAACGCCTATTGTTATCGAGGGTGGACCTGGTACGGGTAAGACTACTACAATGATTCAAAGGCTGAAATTCCTTATTTCTGCTGCTGCACTTAAAGATTATGAGGCCAATTTAACAGAAAAGCAGATTAACGAACTTACAGATGTAAATCTTCGCGATAAAAATTGGTTGTTCTTCTCTCCGACAGATAAATTGTTGGGGTTCTTACGAAACAACATGACAGAAGAAGAATTAAAGGCCAATGAATACAATACCACAATTTTACCGACTTTTTGCAAGAAAATCCTTCTTGATTATAAGTTACGCAACCCAGACAGTGATGGTCCTTTCAAATTGTATAGCCATAAGAGCGGAGAGGAAATCCTAATCAAGGAAGCAAATGTAGCAATCGCATCATTTGAAAAATTCTTGGTTCGTAAGATTACATCTATCCTTGTAAAGATATCTCAATTACAGACTGTTGATTTCCCATGGCACAAATTGGCTGTAGAAATCAAATCTTATTGTAATAAAGCAGAGGATATAAAAGATATTACTGCACTTATGAACCTCTTAAATACGATGCAGACTAATCTTAAATCCCGTATTAAGGAACAGGAATCTTCACTCAATAAAGAGAAGGACAACATAGCTCTTTCCATAAAAAGAGATGTGATGAGTGATGAACTGGTTAGTAAGAAAGTTTACGAACTTTTTGAAGAATGGGAAGAGGAATCTGTTAATTCAATGGAGGATAATATAGCTGAAGATGAATTGGACGAGTCCGAAGATTATGAAGATGAAAGTATTAACCTTGACTTTGAACCTAAATTGTTCAAAAGTATAAAGCCCGTTTTGCGCAATCTTGCTTTAATGAAGATTGATTCCAAAACAAAACTTGCCAAGCGACAAGTTGAACTTTATGATCTTATCAAGGAGTATGTTGACAAACAAGACTTGTCAAAAATTGCTCATTTAGAATGGTTCAAGAAGAATTTTGCCTTTCCTTGTCGTGGTATTGAAAGTAATATATTTAATCAGATACCAAAAATCTATAAGGAATATCGCAAGGAACAAATCAAATTGGGTTCGCTTACGTTTAATCAGCCTCTACTTCAGAAAATACAGAAGAAAGATGGAGGCAAACAGATTCATCGTGAGGAACTCGAACTTTTAGTCGGCTTTATCAACAACATGATTTATGGAATCTACAAAAAGTCCAAAGTTAGATTTGAGGCGATGAAAAATAACAAGTATGTGAAAGCGTACATGGATTCGACCAAACCTGTAATTGGCATTGATGAAGCCACCGACTATTCATATATAGACTACTACTTCATGACTTCGTTCCGTCATTATGAATATTCCAGCATTACACTTTGTGGAGATTTGATGCAAGGCCTCAATTCCAATGGCGTAAAAGACTGGAAAGATTTGGAACGTTTGCTTCCTAAACTAAAGGTTTACGAATTAAAAGAATCATACCGACAAGTTCCAACGCTCTTGGACATGTCAAAGAAGTTGTATAAGGACGAACGGGGTAAAGATGCTCCGTATTCTACTACAAAAGAACGTTCAGATTCTGAACCTGCTCCTTTGTGCTATATTTCCGATGATATGGAGGAAAAGGCAAGATGGATGTGCAAGCGTATCATTGATATATACAAGTATTACAATGAAACTATGCCAGCTGTGGCTATTCTTGTTGGTGATAATGTTAATATCAAAGAATTGCAAGAAACAATGGAAGATTTGGACTTGCTCAATGGTATAGAAATCCATGATTGCTCTGAAAACCGTACGACAAACTCCACAAAATGCGTTCGCATTTTTAGATTGTCTGAGGTTAAAGGTATGGAATTTGAAGTTGTTTTCTTTTATGATATTGACACTGCTCTTGCTGGTCAATCACACGATATGATGCGTAGGTATTTATATGTAGGTGTGTCTCGTGCAACCTCTCATTTGGCAGCAACATTTACCGAAGAAGAAGGCAACGAGGACATAATCCAATATTTCGACACCAAAAAGAAAAATTGGAGACTTTGACCTTCCACCTCAAACCCAAACTTTGAATTTGTCTTGCACTATCAAAAAACATTACGCCTATGTGGGGTCTAATAATTATGGTTTTGGGGCTTGCCCTAAGCATTTATGAATTAACGCAGTACATTCGACAACGTAAACATCCCCAAGAGAAAAAAGATGCGTCTACCAAAAAGAATGTGTCACGAAAGAGAAACAACGAAAGATATTACATCAACAAAAACGATGATGGTGAGATGACGGAAGAACAGATGATAGCGGAAGACTACTATTTCTATAGGAACGAAGAATAAGTTTCTGCATCTTCTCACCTAATCCCCAAACTTAGCCTTCATCTTGCGACCTCCTCGCAGGATGAAGGCTTTTCTTTTTGTGGGCTTCCGGCTGATTGACGGGGGCTTTGTTCCTTGGCGCATGCCCTCTCGTTCCTCGTCCCTCCTTGCTCGTCCCTAAGAGAAGCAGTACCGCCCGATGTGCTTTTCGATGTGTTGAGCCACATAGCCTTGTTTCGGGGCTGATGCCGTCCGCCATGCCTCACCGCTCTTTTGCCGTAGTCTACCCATTGCCGGTGTACTTTGTTCGGGCTTTCTTCTTTCTGCCAAGATACTCTTGTGTTCTTGCCTGTGACTGCATGAAGGTAGGTGAACCCTCGTCCGTGATTTGCAGCGGATGCGTACTTCGATAGATGTCCGTGTGCCATGCGTCCGCCG
>CAVKNU010000227.1:0-3712 GCA_963657465.1 Lachnospiraceae bacterium | reverse complement strand
CAGTCATCGGATTGTACCAGATGGCATGCTGCTCTGCGGTAGCGAGGGCTACGGTGGAGGCGATGTCGTGGTTGGTGAGGTTGGCGATGAAGTAATGATGGCCGACGGCATTGGTTCGGCGAATCATCTTCAGACCCAGTTGCTTCTTCATCAGCTCTGGCTTGGCAGCCTGTGCCATTGCCTCGGTATTGTTGCCCTTGATAATCTTGGCTCCTTGTGCCTTGAGGTCAGAAATATGCTTGATGACATCGCTTGGCATGATGTTGTTGCCTGGGATGATGAGGCCCTTGTAGCGAGTGCCAGCGGCTGTCTCAATCATACCATTCTTAAAGGTACACGTGCGGAGATAATTGTCGCTGATGTAGTCGCAGTCGAATCCAGCCTTGTCGATGTCGAGGATAACCTTGATAAACTCAGGTGCCTTCTTCGCCATGCTGTGGATGTCAAACTGCATCAACCATTTCTTGGTGTCGTTGCGCCACATATCTCTTACTGGCAGATAGACCAAGAAGTCATTGTCTGGCTGTCCCCATTGCAGGTAAGTCTGGCAGTTGGTGATATATTTCATCAGCTCAGGGGCATCTCTCCAGATGCTGTTGGTTGGACTCATATCCACAGAGGCATAGAATTTCCAACCTGGCCATGGGTCGTTCTTTGGCGAATAGGCTGTGCCATGGAAGAACATGTGGTTCACACCAGCGCAGAACATCAAGTCCATGTCTGGTTTCATCTGGCTCAAAGAGGTGCGGAAGTGCTCGGTAAGCCACGTGAAAGTCTCACTCGATGTATATTTCTTGCCTGTGATATGGGCTGCGGATGGAGCATATTTCAACATACTCAGGTCGCTGAAGTTAGGGCGAGTCTTGCCTGGATCCTTGCGCAATCCCTTGATGCCGAAGTCGGTGAGTCCGAAGCCCTCAATCTCTGGGATGTCAACGGCACCGTAACAGTCGATGAGGTTGGCTGGTGAACCATGGGCTTGGTTGCGGGTGATGGCACCACGCTCGTGTGCCCACTTGGTCCATTGCTCGGTAAAGTTATGGAGCAGCATGTCTCCCAAGGTCTCACGATAGTCGCTTACCACCTCGGCATCGCCATCCAGGAACTCAGGGAACTTGTCCTGCAACTTATATCCGTGCATCTTCTCAAATTCTGTCAAGAGGGTAGGCGTCCAGTTTGCGCCATACACCTCGTAGCTGTCATTGAAGAAAGTATGAGGGTAAGGAGTCTTCGAAGCCACGAAGGCACTGTCGATATGTTGCAGATAGTGAGCCACGGCGGTGGAGTCGAAGTGGTCGATGACATATCCCTCGCCACCAGGTGCGGCACGCTTTACCTTCTGTCGGGTACGGCTTTCATAGAGTGCGATGACACGTTTCTTCTTGCTTTGTCCTGCCACAGGATAAGCCTTGATAACCTTCAACTTGGCAAAGGCACGTTCCTTCTGAGGCACATCAAACTGGATGTCGATCAACTTTTTCTTGACATCCACGATGGTATCTACGAAGACAGCTTTGCATGCCGCCTCGTTGATTGGCACCCAAGGACCACCGAAAGGCCAACCAGTGCCAGTAGCCATGTCGGTCTCGATGCCCACCTGCTTGTTTTCCTTCTCCACGAACTGTAGCATATCCATCCATTTCGGAGAGAGGTAAGGAATATCATTCTTGTCGTTGCCCTGTACGCCATAGAGCGGAGTGATTTCCACTGCACCGATGCCAGCCTTGGCATATTCGTCGAGATTCCATTTCAGATTCTCTTTGTCCACGGCAGATCCCATCCACCACCATCTTACGCCAGGCTTTGCTTCCTGGGTTGGGGTAGGGAGAAACTGTGCATGTCCTGTTAGTGGCGAGAATGCCATCAATGCCAAGGACAACTGTATGAGTTGATTTCTTTGTAGCTTGTTAGTCATGTCGGTTTTATATTGATTGTGCTGCAAAGATAGCTAAAAAAACTGGAGTAGATTGTTACTCTTGTTCATAAATATGGAAAATTGTACAAAACAAGGTAATTTTTTGGGAAATAGTCCCCTTTGTGGCTCGTTGTGAAGCCGTTTCGGCTTCATAATCGAGGCTTGTGTTAAAAAAAAAAAAAAGAACAAAAAGATTGTTTATTTCAGAGAAAAAGCCTAACTTTGCACAGTTGATTAGTTTCGCTTTCAGTCGTCAGGAAAGACTAAGAGCGATTGCTAAATTTCTATAAAATGTTGTAAGGTTTTGAATAATAATAACTTACAAAGATTGTAAGGAGCTAAAAGAATGCCCTTTTTATAAATGTTTGTCAAAAAATATACACTTTGATACAAGCCAAAAACACCGATAATCTGGCTTTATGGTATGCGATGAGTTCACCATACGGCAGAGAAAAGAAGGTTGCCGATCTGCTGAATATACAGGAGAATGTCACCTCCTTCCTTCCCATGGAGCGATTCGAGCGAATGGTGGGACGGCTGAATCGTTCCCGCAAGATAAGCTATCGCCCTGTGGTTCGCAACCTCCTCTTTGTCAATGCGACGGAGCAAAGAATGCGAGAGCTGAAGAGGGAGTATAATACCCTGCTTCAGTTCAAGGTGCGTCCCAAGGTAAGTGGTGGCTTCGAACCCATCATCGTGCCCAATAAGCAGATGGAGGATTTCATTGCCATCTATGAGAACACTGACTATGACAAGTTGGAGTTCTATACCCCCGACGAGATAGACCTCCGTCCCAATGCCAAGGTTGTCATCCAAGATGGCATCTTTGCAGGGAAAGAGGGCTATTACCAGCAAGTGCGTAGCAAGGCGACGAAGAAGGGCATGAAAGCCAAGCGCTTCGTAGTCAAGATAGATGACTTTCTCGCCTGTGCTGCCGTCCTCGCTGAGTGTACCTACGTCAGTGTCAAGTAATATCACAGCAATGGAAGATAACAACAAGGCAAATGTCATCTTTAATATCTCAGGCGGCACCAATCAGATTTTGCCCAATGCCACCAAGGCGGAGCAAAACTTCTATGGTGACAAGTACATTGAGGAGATGATGAAGTCCAAGACCGAATGTCAAGAACTAACAATCTCTCCTGCGGCGACTCGCCTCTCCCTATATATTAATAATGTGGAAGCTTTGTCCGAGTATGTTGGCAAACTCTCCGCATGCACCAATGCCAAGGAGCTGGCGCAAGTGGTGATGGATATGGTAAATGATAAAGACGTGAAAGTAGACCAAGATGTGATGGTGAAACAAGAGTTCATCGAAGTCTTGAAGCCTTTAGCCCCACAAGTCACTACAGGCATCAGTAATATCCGCAAGTATATCAACGAGGCTTGGTATAAGTGGCGATAAAGAATCGAAAATGCAGGCTAAGAAAAATACTAACAAAATCTATATTTACCCACTCTGAAATTTTAAAATTCTCGATGAATCCTAAATTGTTTCGTAGAATTCAAATTACATTAAAGTTTTGCAAATAGTTGGTAATCAAATGAATACAAAAAATGAAGAGTATGACTAGTTTTCGCAAAATCTATAGTTGTACAACTATGACCCTTATAGTTGTACAACCTTAGCTCCATAGTCGTACAACTATAGCAGGTATAGTCGTACAACTGTAACTTTTTGGTCGTACAACCATAGGAAAAGCAACTCGCAGAAAAGGAGAAAGACCAGTGAGTGTGGTTCGGAAATATCGCTCGTTCGATTTTAGATGAGAAAAAATAGAATAAAATAAATAATTG
>CAVKNU010000226.1:0-3725 GCA_963657465.1 Lachnospiraceae bacterium | reverse complement strand
ACTATCTGCTAACGAGTGTTCGAAACTCTTGCATCAAGCGCATCGCCCAAAAGACAAACCAGCAACGTCTTGCCATGCGATATGCCAGCGAGCAACAACTGGCTGTTTCGCCCGAAAGGGATGAGCAAAGGATGGAGAAGGCGCTGCAAATCGCTCATTCCCAACTCTCCGACCATCAGTTGCGTATCTTCAAGATGCGCTATCTGGCTGGCATGAAGTATGAGGAGATAGGTGAGGAACTGGGTATCAGTAGAGTGGCGGTATGGAAACATCTTTCACGTATCACAACAATCATCAAGGAACAATTTAAAAATTCAGAGTTATGATGGACAAGAATATCAAGGAGGAATGGCTCGACACTCAGGTGCAGTCTGAGGAGGATGAGGCTATCTTGCTGAAGCGTGCCCTCTTGTATGATAAGGCAAAGGGAGAAGTGGATGTTGAGGCTGAATGGAAGAAGTTTGAGTCTTCTAATAAGCAATCCAATAGAATATGGCTTAAGATAGCAGCTGTATTCGTGGGCTTGCTGATGCTTTCTGGCATTTCCTATGCTGCTTACCATATTGCTAAGCAAGGAAATGCCGAGGAACATGTCGTGGTTAAGGATAGTGTAACTGTCTCTCAACCAGCAAAGAAGCAGATGGCTAGCTCGAAGACTTGGCAGGAAGTAGAGCCTAGCTTGAAGTCTCCTATAGTCTTTGAGGACGCTGAGTTATCTACGATATTGAAGTATATTGCCGATAAGGCAAACGTGAAGGTAGCCTACCACAATGAGAGTGCTGCCCATGTTCGTTTCTACTTGCAATGGGAGCAGGGGGATTCTTTGCAAGACATCATTGACAAAATCAATCATTTCGAGAAGGTTCATCTATCGTTTGATGAGGCAAAGCAACAATTAATCGTAGAATAACAATGAAGAAAATCATATTCATGATATACTTGTGCATGGCAGTTGCCGCCAGCTATGCACAACGCCTTTCGCATACTTTCGACAAGGCATCTTTTAGCAAGGCTTTGGTTTGGCTCGACAAGGCGCAGAGCCAATACAAGATAAACTTTATCTATGACGAGTTGGAGGATTTTACCGTCAGCACCTCTTTCAAGGACAAGGACATTCACGAGGCTATCAACCAGATGATAGGTTTCTATCCCATCCGTGCCACCTTCGACAAGGATGAAATCTATGTGGAGTGCATCCAGAAGGAGCCTCAGAAGTTGATAGGCAGGGTATTGGATGACAAGGGTGAGCCGATGGAGTTTGTCAACATCGCCCTCCTAAACGTAAAGGACTCCAGCTACGTGAATGGTGGAGTGAGTAATCTCTCGGGCGACTTCGTGATTCCTACCAATCAAAAGCAAGTCATCGCCCGTTTCTCATACGTAGGATACAAGACTTTCTATAAGCGAGTAAACGTAGGCAAGATGGGAAGTATCCGCCTCTTTCATGATGCCTATACATTAAAAAAGGTGTTGGTGAAAGGACATCGTAAAACATTTGAAATGACAAAAGAGGGACTTGTTACTCAAGTGAAAGGTACACCATTGAGCGAAGCTGGTACTGCCAATGATGTGGTGGCGCAAGTGCCAAGTGTCTATGGTGGTGATGGAAAATATAGTGTCTATGGTAAGGGAGTGGCACAGATTTATGTAAACGGAAGGAAACTGACTGATGATGGCGAATTGGAAAGAATCAGTTCCAAAGACATTGCTTCGGTAACTCTCAATAATAATCCTGGCGCAAAATACGATGCTACGGTCAAAGCTGTCATCATGATAAAGACCAATAAAAAGCAAGGTGATGGATTGAGTGGTGGGTTTACCTCTATGGCTCGCCAAGGACATAACATCTCTTTGTCGGAAGGTGGCAACTTGAACTGGCGCAAGGGAGGATTGGACATCTTCGGAAATCTTTATTATGATTTGTCTCAACGATATCAGCATCAAATAGACAACAAGACCGTTATGAAAGAGGATGATATATGGCAAATGCATAGCGATATCAGAATTTTCCCGAAGAGTAAAGCCCAGATTTCCACCAAACTTGGTTTCAACTATGTTCTCAATGAGAAGCATTCCATCGGTGCAACCTATAATGTGAATTTCTTGCCAAATAGTACTGCTTTATGGACTACTCATCAAAATGTGGCTAAGAATGGCGAGGAACAGGAATCCATATTCTATGATACGAATTGGAATCGCAAGTCGAATCCGTCCCATTATGTGAATGCTTATTATAAAGGTGAACTAGGGAAATGGGAGATAGTCTTTGATAATGACTTGGTCGTCAGCCAAAGCAAGGCAGTACAGAATATCAAGGAACAAAGTAGTGTTTCGGGTGAGAGCCAAGTGAACAGCGACAACAAGGCAGACAATGTGATGGTTGCTTCCAAATTGGTATTGTCTCATCCTATAGGAAAAGGAAAGATAGAAGGTGGTGGTGAGTTTATCAATACCGACCGCAAGGAAACTTACAGCAATGCAGAACAAATAATCGCCTCTGCAGACGACCATATCAAGGAGAGTAAGTTGGCTGGATTCCTGACCTATTATCTCTCTCTTGGGAAGCTAGACATGGGGGCAGGAATGAGGTACGAGCATACCGTTTCCGATTATTATGAGAAAGGCGTATGGATAGAAGGGCAAAGTCGTCGATATGACAAATTGTTTCCAAATGCAAGTGTGTCATTCCCGATAGGTAAAGCCAAATTCTCGTTGGATTATACGATGAAGACTCGCCGTCCATCTTATCAAGAATTGAGTAGCAATATGCAATATGATGATGCCTTCACCTATGAAAAGGGCAATCCTCTTCTGAAGCCAGAAATCATTCATGACATGACTTTCTCTGGATTGTATAAGTGGATATACTTGAACTTCAGTTTCCAGCATATCAACGACTTCATTGTGAATATGGTGGATTTGCAGCCTGGCGAAGGCAAGCCGCTCAATATCCTTACGAATATCAACCGTTCTCACTTAAACAAATATACGGCTGTTCTCTCGTTGACACCAAGGATAGGGATATGGTCGCCTCGCTTGTCTTTGGTATTGATGGGGCAAGATTTCGAGATGCTTCATGATGGAGAAATGCTCAAATTGAACAATCCTTTGTTGATGACGAATTGGTATAATTCTTTCTCTATTTCAAGAGGCTATATCTTGACGGCAGACATTACTGGTCATACATACGGCGACAATACGATTGCAACCTTGAAGCCAAGTTATCAGTTGAATTTGGGAATCACCAAGAAACTGAAGCAATGGACATTCCAGCTGCAAGCCACAGATGTTTTCCGTACAGCTCGTAATTCTATGTTTACATACGGCACAAGTATGGTGTTAGACAAATGGAACTACAGCGACTCGCAGGCTGTGAAGCTGACGATAAGTTATCGCTTCAATACAGCCAACAGCAAGTACAAGGGTACTGGTGCAGGTAATGCAGAGAAGAGCAGACTGTAATAAAGTGTCTTGGCAAAAAGGTGTCGCAATCTCATGAAAATATCGAGATTGCGACACCTTTTCTTATATGATTGGTCTTAATCTAGGATAGCGATACTATCCTTTCAGGATTTCACCCTTCCACAACCCATGCAGGTTGCAATATTCACGAGCTGCTACTTCCTTGGCGTCTGCTTTTGTCAAGAAGACAGCCTCTGGCTTATCGCCTGGCTTCAGCTCATGGCGCAATACATCGGTCGGGGTGAGCAACTCTATCCACTGGA
>CAVKNU010000225.1:0-3784 GCA_963657465.1 Lachnospiraceae bacterium | reverse complement strand
TCAAAGGATGGGTAGTGCTCGACAACATGGGTATCTGCTCTGGTATCACAGCCACTTTCATCCGATTGGGCAACCTGATGAACTCAGAGATTATTGGTAAGGTGACGGATGTGCCTTGGGCATTCATCTTCGTTCGCGAAGACCAATACCCCCGCCATCCAGGACAGCTCTACGAGGCATTGGCATACTTCTGCTTCTTCCTCCTCATCCTCTTCATCTACAAGAAGAGAGGACCTAAGAGAGTGGGCACAGGTTTCTACTTCGGTCTTTGCCTCACCCTCATCTTCACCTTCCGCTTCTTCATCGAATACACGAAGGAGATTCAGGTGGCATTCGAGGCAGGATTGCCTATGGATATGGGACAGATACTGAGCATTCCTCTTATCCTCGTTGGCGTATGGAGTATCGTCCGAAGCTTCAAGCAAGCAAAGAATCCGGAGAAAGTATAACCTTAGGAAGACATTCGACTATCATAAAAACTCTCCCGAATAACAACTGCTGTCATTCGGGAGAGTTTTTTGTTTTTATTGGGTAGAGCGATTATCTTCCCAACAATATCTTCTTGATCTCATTGAGCTTGTTTAATGCCTCAACAGGGGTCAAATTATTAATATCCAAGCCCAGGATTTCATCACGTATCTGAGCCAACACAGGGTCATCGAGCTGGAAGAAACTGAGCTGAACACCATCTTTCGGTTCATCAAGGTGCTGCACATTTGGTTTGCCTGCTCCCCCAACACCCGCATTATCATCTTCTAACTGCTTTAGAATAACGTTCGCACGCTTTACGATGCTACGAGGCATACCGGCAATCTCAGCCACATGAATACCAAAAGAGTGTTCACTACCACCTGGTTCTAACTTACGCAGGAAGATGACCTTGCCATCCACTTCCTTCACACTCACATTGAAATTCTTGATGCGAGGGAAGTTCTTTTCCATCTCATTCAATTCATGATAATGAGTGGCAAAGAGTGTACGTGCCTGTGCCTTCTTGTGCTCATGCAGATATTCCACAATTGCCCAAGCAATGGAAATACCATCATAGGTAGATGTACCACGGCCCAACTCATCGAAAAGCACCAAGGAACGAGGCGACACATTATTTAATATATTTGCCGCCTCAGTCATCTCCACCATGAAGGTAGATTCGCCGAGCGAGATATTGTCGCTGGCTCCCACACGAGTGAATATCTTATCCACCAAACCTACCCTAGCACTCTCTGCAGGAACAAAACATCCCACTTGGGCTAGTAATACGATGAGGGCTATCTGGCGCAAGAGAGCTGACTTACCAGCCATATTAGGACCCGTAATCATCATGATTTGCTGTTTCTCCGTGTCGAGCAACACGTCATTTGGCACATAACGTTCGCCTAACGGCAACTGCGTCTCAATGACAGGGTGGCGTCCTTGCTTGATGTCGAGCACCTCGGAGTCATCTATAATAGGTCGCACATAACGATTCTCGTCTGATGTCTTAGCGAACGACAAAAGACAGTCCATGCGGGCTATGAGGTTGGCATTGATTTGTATCTGTGGGATGTATTCCTGCATGGATGCTATCAACTCATTGAAAAGCTGTGCCTCCAGTATCAATATCTTCTCGTCTGCACCCAATATCTTCTCCTCATATTCCTTCAGCTCTTGGGTGATATAACGCTCAGCCTGTGCAAGGGTTTGCTTGCGAACCCACTCCTCAGGCACCTTGTCCTTGAAAGTGTTACGCACTTCCAGGTAATAACCAAACACATTGTTATAACCCACTTTGAGACTAGAGATACCCGTCTTTTCGATTTCACGCTCTTGTATCTTGAGCAGATAATCCTTGCCATGGCGACTGATGGCACGCAAGTCGTCCAATTCGGCATTATATCCATCAGCAATAACATCACCTTTGTTTATCAACTGTGGAGGGTCGGGCTGAATTTCTTTGGCAATACGGTCCTTGAGCGTTTCGCAGACATTCAGTTGTTCGCCCACTCGCCTCAACGCATCGTTTTGGGCATGTTGGCAAGCAATCTTTATCGGTTGAATCGCCTCAAGCGCATTCTTGAGTTGAACCACCTCACGAGGCGAAACTCTTCCCACAGCCACCTTGGAAATGATACGTTCCAAGTCGCCGATGCGATGCAACTGGTCGTCCATCACTTGTTTGAACTCTGGTTCCTTGAAGAAATATTCCACAATATCGAGGCGCTCATTGATAGGACGAACATCCTTCAAAGGAAAGACAAGCCAACGGCGAAGCATACGCCCACCCATTGCCGTCACCGTGCGGTCAATGACATTCAAGAGCGAAGAGCCATCCTCCTGCATTGGGGCAACAAGCTCCAGGCTTCGGATGGTAAAACGGTCCATGCGCACAAACTTATCCTCCTCGATACGAGAAAGAGCCGTGATATGATTTATCTGTGTATGCTGCGTTATTTCCAGATATTGCATAATGGCACCGCTGGCAATGATACCATTCTTCAGATGATCGACACCAAATCCCTTCAGTGATTTTGTCTTGAAATGACCAAGAAGCTTCTGACGTGCCGTCTGCTCCGTAAACACCCAGTCGTCCAATTCAAAGGTGCAATATTTCGTACCAAAGTTTTGCTCAAACTTCTGCTTCATGGCACGATCATAAAGAACCTCCTTAGGCATGAAATTGCCCATCAACTTCTCCACGTAATCATAAGTACCCTCGCCAGTGAGGAACTCGCCCGTAGAGATGTCAAGGAAGCTCACGCCACAAGAAGCCTTACCAAAGTGAACAGCCGCCAAGAAGTTGTTTTCCTTATAGTTCAAGACGTTATCGCCCATCGCCACACCAGGAGTAACCAATTCGGTGATACCACGTTTCACCATCTTGTCCATCTGGCTCAGTCCCTTCTTGCCTTTGATTTCAGCACGCTTCTTCTTCGGGTCTTCCAATTGGTCGCATACTGCCACACGCTTACCTGCCCTGATAAGTTTAGGCAGATAAGTATCGAGCGCATGATGAGGAAATCCCGCCATCTCCGTACTACCCGTGGAACCACCATTATTACGGCGAGTCAGGGTGATACCGAGAATACGTGAAGCCTCCATCGCATCTTCGCAGTAAGTTTCGTAGAAGTCGCCACAACGGAAAAGCAACAATGCTTCGGGATGCTTCGATTTCATATCGAAGAATTGTCGCATCATAGGCGTAAGGCCTTTATTGTCGTTTGCCATTATCTTTCTTTGTCCTTTTTATACTTTAATTATATATTAGAAATGCAAAAATACAAAATATTACCCTAAGGTTACTTACCCTAAGGCAATATTTAGGTATTTTTAAATCAATAACTGAGGATGTTTCCTTATAATTGCGTACTTTTGTAGCATGAAGAAGAAACAGATATACATCGGCATCATTTTATTGGTATGCTGCATCCTTGTGGCTATAGGCATGACGTTGCGACTTAGGAGACAAGTTGCCACTTTGCCACCCTTCAGAAACACCTTGCAATGTGGACGATTGTATATCTTCTTATTATATTAAAAGGTCATTCTAATAACAAAAGAAGATACGACTTATCTCATATAAACCTATGAGATAGCAGTATCTTCTCTATGTATATTGGTTATTTATTCAACTTCCAAGTAACACCATCCTTGGTGTCCTTTACCTCAAAGCCTGCACCAGCAAGGGCATCGCGAATCTGGTCGCTAGTTGCCCAGTCCTTGGCAGCTTTGGCTTTTGCACGAAGGTCGAGCACCATATCCACAACCTTGCCGTAAGCCTCCTCACGGGCATCGTTGTTGGCACCCT
>CAVKNU010000224.1:0-3799 GCA_963657465.1 Lachnospiraceae bacterium | reverse complement strand
GCTCTCCTCTATGCCCGAAGCGTAAGTCACCTTAGCCCGACCTCTCGGCAGTACAACCACACATTCATAGCGGGCTGGCACTATCACCTTACCATCCCTTCCGAGTACCCCATATTTGCCACCAGGTGCCTCAAAGGCTGCGTAATCGCCCACGAAATCGGAGATATAATGATATACAGGCTCCAATACCACATCCTCCGTGCTTGCTCGCAGACCATAATAAACGAATCCACCATGCCGTCTCTCGCTAAATGGTTTCACATGGCTGAGGAACTTCTTCCGCTCCGCTTGCGTCATGTTCTTGTAGTTGCATGCACGCTTCACCCTCACCATCACGTCCTCTCCCATCACCTTCACGCCAGGCTTCAACGAAGGTGGCAAGATTCCCTTGCCATCACGCAACCCAGAGTACATACCTGCCCAGTTGCGCCACTTTTCAGGTAAGCCAAACTTGCGATAGTTACCCACGTTGTCGATAATCATACACACCTTTTTCTTGTTCTCATGGTTGATACGCAATCCCCTGCCCACCATCTGCAGGTACTTGGCAAGCGACAAGGTAGGACGAGCCATCTGGATATACTCCACATCGGGACAGTCGAAGCCCTCATCGAAGAGGTTTACATTCACGAGGCAATCCAATTCCCCCTCCCTGAATGCTTCCACCATCTCCTCTCGTTTCTTGGCTGGCGTATTGCTGTCCAAAGCCACAGCCCGAAGCCCCATCTGTTCATAATATCGGGCTATCACCTGGGCATGGAGGATGTCGATGGCAAACACGATGCCCCTCCTTCCCTCGGCATACTGCGTCACGCTCTCATAGAGTCGCTTGATGCTCTCAGGCACGTTCAACTTCTCGTCCATCTCTTGCACAGCATAGTCGCCATCCGCTCCACGAGCCTTCAGGCTATCCACAGTCAACTGTTCGATGGAATACTTACCTATCACCACATAATCGTAGGGAGCCAGATAGCCTCGTTCGATGAATTCGCTGGTGGGAGGAGAAAGTAAGAGTCGGGAAAAGAGATTGGAAAACGATTGTTTCTTCATACGGCAAGGAGTTGCTGTCATTCCCATTTTCAGGGCAGTGCGATGCAACTCGAATATATTTTGGTAAGAGGGAGCCACAGCATGATGCGCCTCGTCCACGATAATCAGCCCCACCCTTTCCTCTGCCAGTTCCTTGGCATGTCGGGCAAGCCATTGCACGGAGAGCACCTTGATTCTATCCGCCAGTTTACCCATCCGGAAACATTGGAAGAATCTATCTACAGTTTGGCGAGCCTGTTCCACTAGCTCCTTCCGATGAGCGATGATCCATACATCCCCCTCGTGCGACTCGCAGAACCACTTTACCACCGCAGCCATCACCACCGTCTTGCCTGTTCCAGTAGGCATCTGTACCATCACAGAGTTGCCCACCCGCTCCCGCTGTTTTCTGGTGCCATAAAACACATCCTTACTCTTATCTGTAAAGACCGCAATGATGTCTGCCAGCATCTTCTGCTGGTAGTCATAAAGTTTGATTTGCTTCATTCAAAGAAATCTCAATAAACAGTTTCCGCTCTAGAAAGTACATTTATTACTGCAGAGACTTCCTCTCACGTCTCTTTGCCTCCTTCTGCGTGATAATCCTCGTTGGGTGTTCTGGGTCCCAGATGGCAGCACCGCCATGTCGCCAACAATCCCAAAGGATGATGAGCAAGGCTAGAACCACCAAGACCGCAAGTATAATCAAAATTGTCATTATCATCTTATCTTCTTGTTTTTAGGTGTTACACTTTTTATTTATTCTCATCGAGCACCTTGTACTTCGACTGCTGCGACTTATACTCAGGCACGATTTCCTTCATCTTCTTCACGATGGCCATATCATCGTAGGTAAACGACAGCTTATATAGCTCCTCCTCGTTCTTGAGAGCCAACTCATAAGGATACTCCCGCACCTTGGCTACCATAATTTTAGGATGATGGGTAGGTATCGTAGCCTCCTTATCGTTCAGCACCTCCTCGAAGAGCTTTTCGCCATCACGCAATCCCACGAACTTCACCTCTACGCCTTCCACTCCCGAAAGGGCTATCATTCGTTTTGCCAAGTCGGCGATGCGCACAGGCTTACCCATGTCGAAGACAAAGATTTCTCCACCCTTGCCCATCGTACCAGCCTCCAACACTAGCTTGCAAGCCTCTGGTATCAGCATAAAGAAGCGGATGATGTCTGGATGAGTCACCGTCACTGGTCCACCCATTGCTATCTGCTTCTTGAAGATAGGAATCACAGAACCGTTCGAGCCAAGTACATTGCCAAATCTAGTCGTAACGAATTGTGTCACGCCCTTCACCTTTCCATCCACGATGGCCTTGTTGAGAGCCTGACAATAGATTTCACAGATACGCTTTGAGCAGCCCATCACATTGGTAGGGTTTACTGCCTTGTCCGTAGAAATCATCACAAACTTCCTGGTGCCATACTTCACCGCCATGTCGGCTATCACGCGCGTACCATATATATTATTCTGCACAGCCTCGGCAGGGTTGTCCTCCATCATAGGCACATGCTTGTAGGCGGCTGCATGGAACACATAGTCTGGCTTATGATCCGCAAATATTCGCTCCATGCGGGTAGCGTTGGTGATGCTCGTCACAATGGTATCGCAAGGAATGTCGGGATAGTTCTTGTTCATATACAGGCGAACATCATGCATCGGGGTCTCAGCCTCATCCACCAACACCAAGTGATGAGGGTGATAGATAGCAATCTGCTTCACCATCTCCGAGCCTATGGAACCTGCGGCACCTGTTATCAAGATGACACGGTCTTTGAGCAAGGCACCAATGGCATTCATATCTACCTCTATCTTCTCCCTAGGCAGCAAGTCCTCGATGTCCACCTCACGCAGTTGGCGATGCATCAACTTATTCTTTCCATCCCACGACTGCGCCTTAGGCATCATCATAATCTTGATGCCCGCCGAAGCCAACTTGTCTATCATCTCCTGATCTTCCAAGAATTTCTCCGTCATCAGCGGACTCACAAAGAGCGTATGGATACTATTCTTCCGCATGATGCCAATCAGTTTGTCGTTGTAGGCAAACACCTCGCATCCCAACAAATACCTGCCCACCATGTCCTTCTCCACGGAAGCAAAGCCCTTCACCACATACTGCGAAGGATGCTCGTTGCGCATAGACTTGGCGATGGAGATACCGCCCTCACGCACACCGAGAATCATCACCAGCATCTTGCCACTCTCCGAGTAGGTGGAGTCGTACATATACTTCACGAAGATACGTATCGTCCACATCTCAATCATGGAGATAAAGAGCATGATGAAGAAAAGCTCAGTTGGCAGTTCCACCACCCAATCGTCAGGCAACAAGACTAGCAGGGCACCGTTGAGCAAGAAACCAACCACCAATGCACCAGCGATACGCATCAGGTCAACAAACGACGAGTATCGGATGATGCCCGAATAGGTATGAAACAGTTTCATGCCCACCATGAAGAGTGGCAAGCTACCCAGATAGGTCAGCAGATAGTTCCAGAAATGGCTAGCTATCCCCTCACCGCCCATCACGATATAGGTAGCTATCATCCCTGCCACCACAAGCGCAACACTGTCTATGGCAAGAATGCCCCAATAAGGCAATGTCTTCTTAGAGAAATACCAGTTTGTCACCTTATTAATAAATAAGGAGTCTTTGATTTTATTCATAGTACATTTAAAATAAAATATTAATCTTTATTAAATTATTAATAGGAATTCATCAACTTACGTCATTCTGATGTATATTTGCA
>CAVKNU010000223.1:0-3800 GCA_963657465.1 Lachnospiraceae bacterium | reverse complement strand
CCATCACCTTCTTGGTTACGGCATTCTTGAAGATAGACCCTAACTTCGGAAAGAAAAATGTAAAAGAAGATGAAGATTTAGAGAGTGAAGAATCGTTTGATAGTTTGTAATAAAAGAAAATTGTATCAATGAAAATACGTATAGAGATGGCAACTGTGGATATGGCTTCACATATTGCGTCATTGATAATGGCTGCGATGAGTCCTGAATGTTGCCAGAATTTAGCAGGACCACAGCATACTTTGGCTGATTTTCACAGTTTGTTGACTAAACTTGTAGAAATGGAAGATAGTCAATATAGTTATCGTAATACACTTTGTGCAATGACCTCTAGTGGCATTCTTGTAGGAATTTGCGTAGTGTATGATGGCCGAGATTTAAGAAAGTTACGACGTCGTTTTATTGACGAAGCCATAAGGAGTTTGGGTATTGATTATTCGGGCATGGATGATGAAACCGAGGAAGGGGAATTCTACATTGATAGTCTTGCTGTTTCTAGTAAATATCGAGGAAAAGGTATTGCTAAGCAGCTTTTGCAAGCTGCTTCCCAACGCGCTTACGAGTTGGGAATTCCCCTTGTCGGTTTGTTAGTGGATAAAGGAAACCCTAGAGCTGAAGCATTATATGCGAAGGTGGGTTTCCAATATGCTAATGATGCTGTGTGGGGAGGCCATTCGATGAAACATCTGCAATCTCGTTCTCGTCCATATCTCGATCTAAACGATCTCTCCAAAGATACTTGCGGGTCTCATGTACAGCAATCCCACTAAGGCATAGCAAAGAGATAAGATTAGGTATTGCCATAAGTGCATTCATACAGTCAGCAATGTTCCATACCAAGTTCAGACTGATGATACTGCCTAGATAGATACTGATAATATAGATGATGCGAAAGCTGAGCATCCATTTTCCCCCTTTTAGATATTCAACGCAACGTTCGCCATAGTAACTCCAGCCAAGTGTTGTGCTGAAGGCGAATGTTGCTAGTCCAAAGGTTAGCAATGGTGCACCAATGTATGGTATCTTGCTGAACGCAACTTTGGTTAAGGCTGCACCGTCATGATAATCAATGTCGGGATATGCTATGATGCTGGATGTTATGACGAGTCCTGTTAAGGCGCATATGATAACTGTGTCCCAGAATGTTGCTGTTGATGATACTAAAGCTTGGCGAACAGGGTTTCTTGTCTGGGCTGCAGCTGCAACTATAGGGGCTGAGCCAAGACCGGATTCATTGGAGAATAAACCACGAGCTATACCATAGCGTGCGGCCATCATAAGTGTGCTACCTGCAAATCCACCTCCTGCAGCTTTTGTAGTAAATGCGGATTCGAGAATAACCTTGATGGCTGGCAGAATATAAATATGATTGATGATAAGGATGTAGAGACAGCCTATTACGTAGAATATGGCCATGAAAGGTACTAGCATTCCACAAACTTTAGAAATGCTCTTCACACCACCGATAATGACAGCTGCACCTAGTCCACATACAACGGCACCTGTCAGGTAGGGGGATACTCCATATTGATTTTCGATAAGTGTAGAGATGGCGTTGGCTTGTACTGTGCTTCCGATACCAAAGGAGGCGAGTGTTGCAAATAGAGCAAAGAGGATGGCTAGCCATTTCCAACCCAATCCTTTTTCAAGAGCATACATGGGACCGCCAAGCATTCTTCCTCGTTGGGTCTTTACTCGATATTTAACAGCGAGTAAACCTTCTGCGTATTTTGTGGAGATGCCAAATACACCTGTTAACCAACACCAAAGTACGGCCCCAGGACCTCCTAGTGCAATAGCAGTGGCCACACCAATGATATTACCAGTTCCGATAGTCGCAGCTAATGCCGTCGCTAAGGCACCAAATTGTGAAACGTCGCCAGTGGCATTTTTATCTCTTTTTACGGACAATTTAATGGCTTTGAATATTTTACGTTGCGGGAAATGCAAACGAATTGTTAGGAAAATATGGGTTCCTAGCAAAAGAATAATCATTGGCCATCCCCAAAGAAAGGAGCTTAATGTTGTGAAAAAATGATTGATAGTATCCATAAAATTCTCTTATACCTTATATAATTAATCCCTCAAAAATTATTTCTCTTCTTCAAAATGAACTTTTACGTTGGCATACCCCATGGCTTTCAACATTTTGTAGAACTGTGTCTGGGCATTGTTTTTTGCCGTGATTATGTTGCTGGGAGTGAGACAACGTTTTTGCATTTTGGTGTAAGCACGGTTATACATGGCTTGGCGATCATTTCCTGTCCATTTCCCATTCTCGAAAAATGATAGCGTTTTAGCTTCGTCAATGAAATTGTTGTCAAGCAATTTTACCGAGGGCAATATACAGACTATTGTGTCTTTGTCTGTTTGTATCCAGTTTTCTTTTACATCTTTCATGTCGATACCCAATCGTAAAGTTCCGTAATAGATACGTACCAATTGTTCGTCGCCAAAGAATCCATGGCGTACGGTATCTATCATTTCCTCATCGTTTATTACAAGAAACTCCCATTGACCAATTGTTTGGATGTTTTCTATCTGTGTTGGTGATAAGGTTGTTTGTTTTTCCTCTTGTATGCTTACAGTGTTGTCTTTATTCAGCCAATAGATTCCACCGCCAATCATGAGCACGAGGAGCAATGTTATGGTGATTTGTAAATTCTTCATATTGGGTGTTCTCTTTATTTTGATGGTTTATTCTCTATGGTCGAAGTATCAAACAAACTCTTCAATTCATCAAAAGTAAATTTCTTGCGGAAAGTAATCTTGATGTTTTCTTCCTTGAATCCTATGTCTTTTAACATCGGTATCAGAGTGTTTGCTGCATTTTGTTCAGCTTGTTCTATGAGCTTGATATTGGGAATATCATTGATTATACTCTGTCTTCCTTGTAGCTCTAGTTTGGAAAGCTCAGCATCGCTAAAATTGCTGCGTGTGAGCGAAACAAACTGTTTGATGCCTTTGTGGTCAATCTTACTACTTGTAAGTGTTATTTTAGGATCTGGAAGGATAATTTCAATTTTTTCTCCATTTCTTTTGATATTTTTAGTTGAAAAGTCTTTGAAATCAATATATGTTTTTAGTGTTGCATCCAATGGTATTGCAACTTTGCGATTGGAGGCAGGTACATGGAATTCAAAGGCTTTTTTGAACAAAGAGCCTTTTAAATTTAGTTGGTCGTCATGAGTGATAATCTTATGCACATGAACTTCTGTTGTGTATAAGCGACTGCACTCTTGGATCTGCATGACCATCACTGGAATTGTATCAATCGTTTTTGTCAACTCTTCTGCTTTTTTCTGTGAACATGAAGAGAAGGTGATGAGTGTTAATGTCACAATGAATAATAATATTTTTCTCATGCGATTTGCTTTGTTTTGGTTGCAAAGATACAGCATTTTGTGAAATAAACAAAACAAAATATGACATTTTTTTATTTTATGATGAATAAAAGTGATAAAATGATGGAGCAGTAATGGACAAGATTTCTTTTTTATGTGTTTTTTAAACAGCATGATTAAACTTTTTAGGTAGAGAAACGTCCAATAAGAGATTAGAATTCATAAACTGAACTTTTATTATATCGTGTGAGAAAAGTTCAATAGGCTTTTATTAGTTAGTATTTAGGTATGAAAGCATTCTCTTTGTGAAAAGGGAATGCTTTTTTTGTGTAGTTCTATTTTTTTTATTATCTTTCCTCTATAAAACGAAAATGATTTCCCTCGCAAAGGGTAACTAAAACAAGTAAAACAGACAAATCCTCGCATTGGTAAACGCATAACTCCCCACACTTGCGA
>CAVKNU010000222.1:0-3806 GCA_963657465.1 Lachnospiraceae bacterium | reverse complement strand
TTGTCCTTACCGATGAAGTGGATAAGGCGTGTCTCTGGGTCCTGCCACCACTTCTGCCATGTTCCCCACTTCTCTGGGTTGGCATCGCAAAGTTCCTTGGTGTTGGAGATGTAACCGATAGGTGCGTCAAACCATACGTAGAGCACTTTACCTTCCGCTCCTTCCACAGGCACAGGAATACCCCAGTCCAAGTCACGGGTCATCGCACGTGGCTGAAGATCCATATCCAACCAGCTCTTGCACTGACCATATACATTAGAACGCCATTCCTTGTGGTCTTCCAAAATCCACTGTTTCAGCCAGTCCTGATACTTGCCCAATGGGAGATACCAGTTCTTGGTAGGTTTCTTCACGAGACCATGACCAGGATTGTTCTTGTTGGTAGGGTTGATGAGCTCCTCTGGAGAAAGGGTAGCGCCACACTTCTCGCACTGGTCACCGTAAGCACCCTCTGCGCCACAACGAGGACAAGTACCCACGATGTTGCGGTCGGTCAAGAACTCGCCTGTCACCTCGTCGCAGAACTGTTCCTCTACCTTCTCCTCCAAAACACCCTTGTCATAGAGTGTACGGAAGAAGTCGGAAGCGAACTTATTGTGAATCTGAGAGGTAGTACGGCTATAGATATCGAAAGAGATGCCGAAATCCTCGAAACTCTTTTTAATAAGATTGTGATAACGATCTACCACCTCCTGTACGGTGATACCTTCCTTCTTGGCACGGATGGTTACAGGCACACCGTGCTCGTCGCTACCGCCGATGAAAACAACGTCTTGCTTCTTGAGGCGGAGATAGCGAACATAGATATCGGCTGGCACGTAAACACCTGCCAAGTGACCGATATGCACACCACCATTGGCGTATGGCAATGCTGCCGTCACGGTGGTACGCTTAAAATTCTTTTGTTCCATATTAGCTAATATATTTTTTGTTATTTGGCTGCAAAATTACAAAAAATGTTGGAAAAAAAGAATATTTCCACCTTATTTTAATTAGAAATGGCTTCTTTCAGCCCAGTCACCCCTATCCAAGGCACGATAGCCAATGGCTTCCGCCAAATGTTCAGGCTTCACGCTTTCACTATTGGATAAATCGGCAATCGTTCGAGCCACCTTCAATATACGATTGTAGGCACGAGCCGAAAGAGACAGACGTTCCATCGCCATACGCAGAAGTTCAACCCCAGCCTCGTCTGGTTCGGCAAACTGATGAATCATCCGTTCACTCATCTGCGCATTGCAATGAATTCCTTTATACTCCTTGAATCTCAAAGCTTGCATCTCTCGAGCATGTATCACACGCTCTCGAATCGTGGCACTCGGCTCACCCAATGTTGCCTTCGAAATATCCTTGAATGGAACCGGTGTTATCTCACATTGTATATCGATTCTATCCAGCAATGGACCCGATATTTTGTTCATGTAGCGTTGTATTTGTCCGGGAGTACAAACACAATGATGGGTAGGGTCTCCATAATAGCCACATGGACAAGGATTCATGCTCGCCACGAACATAAAAGAACAAGGATAATCTATCGAATACTTAGAACGGCTGATGGTGATATGGCGATCTTCCAAAGGTTGGCGAAGGACCTCAAGCGTCGTCTTGTTAAACTCTGGCAGCTCATCACAAAAAAGGACCCCATTGTGAGCCAAAGAAATCTCACCCGGTTGTGGGGAAGTTCCTCCACCCACCAAAGCAACTTGGGAAATGGTGTGATGAGGAGCCCGGAATGGACGTTGTGCTATCAAGGAAATATTCTTACCCAACTTGCCTGCTATGGAATGAATTTGCGTAGTCTCCAAACTTTCCGACAAGGTAAGTGGAGGAAGAATGGACGGCAAACGCTTTGCCATCATAGACTTACCTGATCCCGGTGGCCCTACCATGATGAGATTATGTCCACCCGCTGCAGCCACCTCCAAAGCTCGTTTCACATTTTCTTGCCCCCGCACGTCCGCATAGTCAAAATCACATTGCGTCTGATTTTCATAAAACTCTTTTCGGGTATCAACGACAACAGGTTGAGGATTCGTTTTATCACTTAGGAATTGGATAACATCAAAAAGGTTTTTCATGCCATAGACTTCCAGATTGTTCACGACAGCAGCCTCCCTAGCATTTTGCAAAGGCACAATGAGTCCCTTATAATGCTCTGCCCTTGCCCGAATAGCAATAGGAAGCGCACCTTTAATCGGTTGGAGCGTACCATCCAAGCTCAGTTCTCCCACCATCATAAATTCTTTCAAATGTTCTTCAGGAATATTACCATTCGCTCCCAATATTCCTATTGCCAAAGGCAAGTCAAAGCTACTTCCCTCCTTTCGCAAATTCGCTGGAGCCATATTAATCGTAATATCCGCTATAGGAAATTTAAAACCACTGTATTGCAGAGCCGCCGAGATGCGGTCTCGACTTTCCCTGACAGCCTCATCTCCTAGGCCCGTCAAATGGTATTGCACACCTCTCGTGAGACTAACCTCCACTGTAACCGTAGTTACTTCCAAGCCATTTACGGCTGCACAATAAGTTTTTACAAGCATTTAAATCCTTTCCTGCAGGACTTTAGTTTCCTGCATATATTCGTTCTTGGTTATATTATACCTCTCCATCAAGAGGTTCTCTTATTTCAGTAATTGATCGAGCTTGGCATTCAGTTCTTGCTTTTTCAAGCCACGAGCAATAATCTTTCCATTTTGGAGAATGATGTTATCAGGCACTGCCGTCAAGCCCAATGTTTGCAAGGTCTTGTCTTCCAGCATATCACCATTACAAATGGTTGGCCATGAGATGGAGTCACGCTGCAATGCATCCTTACAGTCTTTCTTGCTGGCATCAAGACACAGACTCAACAATTTCAACTTACCCTTGGAATTGCGCTGTCTCATCTTCAAATCACGCTGCAAAGACTGACTGTCATAATTATAGGACGCCCACGTAGTGATGACCGTAACAGGCGCACTCATCAATTCCGTAAAAGAAACAAGACGACCATTTGTGTCATAAGCCGTAAATGCGGGAAGCTTATCTCCTACTTCAGAATCTTTCAACTGCTTGACGAGCTTTTGCATTTTTGCCAATTGCCCATTTTTAGGTTGTTCCTTTTCCATCAACTGAATCAAAGTATAGGCTTTCTTGAGATCAGGTTGCAAACTGGTTATAAAATACTTCCTAACTAAGAAAACACTCACCACCGATTCTGGATGGTTTCGAATAAACTGTTCTGCTTGTTTTTTCTCTTCTGGCGGAGTGGCAGTGGCAATGTCCTTTCTGAAGGAAGTCATCAATTCATTCGCCTTCGTCCCCTTCACCGTCATTTCCTTCAAGTGAGAAGCGTCACCTTTGATTTCAACAGATTTCCCAGACTCAGCAAAAATAGGCTGCTCAGAGAAATTAGGAAAAACAACCAATATGGTGAAATTGTCCTTGCATGCTGTCTCAAATGTGAAACGACCACCTTCTACTTTGATCGTATCAACACCATCGAAACCACCATCAGGGCTATAAACATAAAATTCTCCTTGATTCATGTGAAGCAATTTGCCTTCCAACTTAAAACGTCCGCTACTCACTCCACAAGAGGTGAGAATGATCGTAACGAGCAAAAATATGAGGTAAGCAAATTTTTTCATAATGAGATAAAAAGGTGCCGCGAGCGGGACTCGAACCCGCACAGCCATTACTGGCCAAGGGATTTTAAGTCCCTCGTGTCTACCAATTCCACCATTGCGGCATGGTAAACAATTGAGTGGAGCGGAAAACGGGACTCGGACCCGCGACCCCAACCTTGGCAAGGTTGTGCTCTA
>CAVKNU010000221.1:0-3807 GCA_963657465.1 Lachnospiraceae bacterium | reverse complement strand
GGTGGTGACAACAACTAATTAACACATCCCTTTCTTCAAAATAGAGAAAAAAGCAACTCGTTGGCAGAATTAATTACACACAGAATTAATTCTGCCAACAGTTTACTAAAAATACCCTTGAAAAAGTATCCTAAGATACATGGACAAGTATCTTAAGATAAATCGCCAAGTATCCTAAGATACTTTGGAAAGTAACCTAAGGTGGCATTTTTGAGAGTTTCAACAAACAAGAGTTGGAAGAGAAGATACATACAGTAAATATATGACCCCAAAATTTAAGGCTATACGATTCTTGGCTAGCATAGTGCTAGCTTTAACTACACTTACTTCCTGCATTTACGACGACCTGTCGGATTGCGGAACAAACTATCATATGCGCTATACCGTAGAGCCAAGTCAAGCTCTCGACACTGAAATCGCGGCACAGTTGACCTCTGCCAGCGAACAAACTTTTGGGACAAAACTAAAGGCTGCCCTATCTCCCGTCTTCACCGACAAGGCGCAAGACCTTCATCTTTCTTTTTTCGACCTTCATCATCAGTCACAATATTATACGATGATGCAGATGCAAGCACACTCCGCATCTTACGACATCTATCTTCAACCACAAGACTTTCATCACATGGCTCTCGCCAACCTAGGTGCAGAACCACTCTTGCAAGTAAGCAACATCGAGAATGATGCCCAACTGTCGTTAGACATCACTCCTGCAGCCAACGACACCATCGCATCCCAGTCGATAGGTATCTTCACCGCACAAGCCGATATTCCGTCGGCATCCTCTCAACAAGACCATTCCGTAACGCTCTATATGAAGAACTGTGCCTCTGCCCTAGTGCTCGACCGCAACGGACAGGCGCCTACTTCCGTAGAAGCTTACGTCAAGAATACAGCCTCCTCGTTCAGCGTCACCGACAGCACCTATCATTTCACAGCCCCAAAGACCGTGAAGATGACACCGCTTACGGACGATAACTTCTACGGTTTCTATGCCGCTACCCTACCATCGCAGAGTGAACGAGACAACGTAACCCTCCCTACCGAAAACGGCTATTGGGAGATTCACATCATCGTACTCCAAAATGGCAAATACACCAAGAATGTTCTCAAGGTTAGTACGCCTCTTCGTGCTGGCGACTTCAAGATTATCAAGGCTAAGTTGACCAACAATGGTGGAGTCGTAACCAACACCCAGCATGTGGGTGTTAGCGTGGAGCTAGATTGGAAGCCAGGTGGCAACCATGAGGTTGACATGTAATTTTTAAAGATTTCAACAACATAAACATGATAAAACGTCACACCCTATCCACTCCCCTGGCAATGCTCTCCGCATTGTTCATCCTCCTGCTCACGGCATGTGGCAGCGATTCTCTCGACACACCAAAGGTAGAAGAGACCTTGGCTCCTCTGCAACTCACCATCTCTGTGCCTCAGACTAATAATGGCGCAAAGAGCCGTGTGGGAGACCCTGGCGAAGACGATCCAGAAAATGCAGCAAGTGCCGCATGGGATCGCCTCACCATCATCGTGGCTTATGTAAACAAAGACAAAGGGGATGGCATCGTGGATAGCAATCCTGAGAAAATGGTGTATTATGATACATTCACCAAAAAACAATTCGACAGCAAGTCACCAGTAAAATCAGAAAGCGGTTCCGAACTGAGCCCAGCTGATGCCAACGGTCTGCACACTTACACCATGTATCTTCCTCTAGGCACAGTGAGAGTTTATGGCGTGACTTATAGCCAAGGAGCAGGATTAAACCTTGAGACGGCATTAAAAGCCATTGATGAAGATGGCAAGAACCACAACACAGATGTGGCTGCCCTCCAAATTTCGAATGACTATGCGGGACTCACCAGCAGTTCCAATGAGAGTCTGAACCAATTCCTCAGCGTTGCGACAGGTTATGCCGTGAAAGTAAAAACAGACGGAACGATGACCAATGAGCAAGACATCAATATTTCGAAAGAGAGTGCCGACTTAGAAAGCAAATATTGGCGCATGCCACTCACTCGTCTTGCTACCAAACTGGATATTCAGTGGGATGCCAAGGAAGCGTATGTCAACAATACATACACCGATGTAACCGTGAATTCAATAGAATACAATGGTGGAGCCAGTAATTTGACGGAAGATGACAAGAATGGTTATGGTCGTCTTTTCCCTACTCTCCCAACCAATACGGCGGAAGCCCTTGGTGGTATCAAGGAGTTTATCAACTCCACCCCTATCAGCAAGCGCAATGGAAGAGTATATCACTATTTCTTCCCTGATGGAAGTGCAAACTCTTCTGTCGTATTCAACCTTTCGCTTACTCCAGAGGGCGGAACTGCTCAGGCATCCACCTATACGCATAAGTTTGCAACAGCCTTGGAATCTGCCGTCTGGTATAAACTAAATGCCACCATCAAGGGGTCGCCGAAGAGTGATGCCACCAATAGCCAAGTGGTACAAAACAGTTTTACTTCGGGCAACTAACAGGGCCTTCTCGCAGGTATTAAACAAAATTAAAAGGATTTATTTTGTAGAATCCCCCGATTGCAGTACCTTTGCATTCGGAAAATAAAACAGTGCACAGTTATGTTACAACTAGACAATTTCTACAAAGCTCGCTTCGTGCTGAGCAAGGTGATACGTAAGACTGAGCTGGTTCACACACCAAGAATCAACCCAGAGAGTGATGTCTATCTCAAGCCAGAGTGCTTGCAAAAGACGGGTTCATTCAAGATTCGTGGTGCATACTACAAGATTTCCCAACTCACCGAAGAGGAGAAAGCCAAGGGTGTGATTGCTTGTTCAGCAGGCAACCACGCACAGGGTGTGGCTCTCGGTGCTACGGCAATGGGTGTGAAGAGCCTCATCTGTTTGCCAGAGGGTGCTCCTATCAGCAAGGTGGAAGCCACCAAGCGCCTCGGTGCTGAGGTTTGTCTTGTACCTGGCGTATATGATGATGCCTATCAGAAGGCGCTCGAACTGAGAGACGAACATGGTTATACTTTCGTTCATCCTTTCGATGACGAGAATGTCATCGCAGGACAAGGTACCATCGGATTGGAGATTCTCGACCAACTTCCTGATGTAGAAGCTGTCGTTGTGCCAGTAGGTGGCGGTGGCTTGATTTCAGGTGTAGCCTTTGCCATCAAGTCGCTCAACCCTAATGTCAAGGTATATGGTGTGCAAGCAGAAGGTGCTGCCAGCATGGTGCAAAGTCTGCAAGACCACAAGCAAGAGAAGTTGCCTTCTGTAGCTACCGTGGCAGACGGTATCGCCGTGAAAGAACCAGGTGCCATCACGTTTGACACTTGTTCTAAATATGTGGATGAGATCGTGACAGTGAGCGAAGATGAGATTTGCGCAGCTATCCTCAAACTTATCGAGAGCGAGAAGATGGTGGCAGAAGGTGCTGGTGCAGCCAGTGTTGCTGCTGTGATGTATAACAAGGTACCTGTAAAGGGCAAGAAGACCATCTGCGTGGTGAGTGGTGGTAACATCGACGTAACCATCCTGAACCGTGTCATCAACCGTGGTCTTGCCAAGAGTGGTCGTCTCTGCACCATCGAGATGGAATTGGACGACAAACCAGGCGAATTGGTAGATGTGGCATCTGTCATCGCTAGCCTTGGTGGTAACATCACAGGTGTTCACCACGACCGCTCCGCCAACCGCAACAAGGTTAATGCCTGCGTACTCCGCCTAACGATGGAAACCCGTGATGCCGAGCATGTCAAGGAAATCAAAAAAGCCTTGGAAGCAAAAGGTTTCCACCTTTATATAGTATAAATTACAAATTATAAATAAAATAAG
>CAVKNU010000220.1:1627-3821 GCA_963657465.1 Lachnospiraceae bacterium | reverse complement strand
AGCTCTGCCTTGTTTACATGCTTGCTCTTGGCTGGTTTGTCGTAGAGCAACACCCAGAGTCCCATCCAAACATAACCAAGCACACCAATGATGATGAATGCCATTTCCCAACCCATGGCACGAGCCAAGAGAGGAATAGTAGCTGGAGCTGCCAACGCACCGATGGATGCACCACTATTGAAGATGGAAGTGGCGAAAGCACGGTCTTTCTTTGGGAAATACTCTGCCGTAACCTTGATGGCTGCAGGGAAGTTGCCAGCCTCACCCACGGCAAGAACCAAACGACAAGAGAGGAACAACCATACACTGATGGTAGCTATGGCTACGGCAGCATTGCTACCTGCCTGTACCAATCGAAGCGCCTCGATGCTATCGTAACCCTCTATCTGCATGGCTACCCATCCACAACCGGCATGAAGAACTGCACCCGTTGACCATACGAAGATGGCAATAAGATAACCTTTCTTGGTGCCCATGAAATCCACGAACTTACCTGCAAAGAGGTTAGCGATGGCATAGAAGATGGAGAAGCATCCCGTAATCAAACCGTAATCTGCATCACTCCAGTGGAATTCTGGTGCGATGAAATCTTTCCATGTGAGCGACAGCACCTGTCGGTCCATGTAATTCACTGTGGTAGCCAAGAATAGCAACGCACAGATAACCCAACGGAAGTTGGACATTTTACTTGTCTTAATAGGACTCATTGTTTGTAGTTTTTAAGCGTTATATGTTTTTAGATTTACTTCAAGTCTGGAATCTTAATCACCTGCATATCGTTGTAGATGAGGTTCTCACCTGCCATACCCCAGATGAAGGTATAGTTGCTGGTACCTGCTGCGCAGTGAATAGACCACTCTGGAGCAATGACTGCCTGCTCGTTGTTCAACCAGATAGGACGTGTCTCCTGTGGTTCGCCCATCATATGAAGAATCTTCTGACCCTCTGGTACATTATAGTAGAGGTATGTCTCCATACGGCGAAGGTGAGTATGAGCTGGCATGGTGTTCCATACACTTCCCTCCTTCAATTCGGTTACACCCATCTGCAACTGGCAAGTACGAACACCAGCCACACCGTCGATAATCAACTGGTGGATAACACGGTCGTTGCTCTCCTTCAAGCTACCAGCCTTGATGTTGTTGGCATCCTTCAGGGTAACCTTCTTGGTAGGGAATGTCTGGTGAGCGCAAGCACTATTCATATAGAACTTAGCTGGCTTAGCTGCATCCTTGCTGCTCATCTCGATGTTCTTGGCACCACGGCCTACGTAGAGAGCCTCCTGGAAACCGAGCACATACTTCTTGCCATCAACGGTAACAGTACCCTCGCCACCGATGTTGATGATACCCAGCTCACGGTTGTCGAGCAAGTTACGCTGGTCATTTGGCTTCTCTGTATAGAGAGGAGCGATAGAAGTCAACTTCAATGGAGCAGTTGTTGGCTCTGCACCACCGATGAGGAAACGGTCGAACATGGTGTATGTCCAGTTTACCTCGCCTGGTGCGAACACCTTCTCGATAGCGAACTCATTGCGGAGACGCTCTGTGGTGTAATGCTTGGCATCCATAGGATTGCTAGCGTAACGCACATTGTAGTTGGTATAGGCATTCTCAGCCTTCACCTCGTAACCACTTTTACCACACTGTCCAAAAGCTTGACTTGCTGTTAAAACCATTGCTGCTAATATTAATGTTATTTTCTTCATTATTTTATTATATTTTAATTTTTACTTTCCAAAGGTCTTTTTACCTTTTTACTTTTTTACCTTTTACTTTTCCTTCGCTGCTTTCTCTTCTGCTACGATGCGACGGCGATTGATAACCATCAAAGCCACTGTGATAACAGTCAGCACGAACATGCCCACGTAAGAGAGCTTCACACCACGATAGATGGCCCATCCGAAGAGAGAGGATGCGAAGTCGAGTGCTCCACCAGAGAATCCATCAGGGATGTGAGCGGCATTATCGCCTGTAGCCTGATATACGGCATTGGCTGCCATAGTGAAGTCTGGTGCCATATCGGTAACGAAGTAGAGACCGATGATGAGAGCCACGAGACCAATTATCAATGTCTTCACCACATTGCCCTTGGTGAATGGCAATATCATTGGGAAAAGATAGAACATACCTGCCAAGGATGCCAATGGCAAGAACTGGTTGCCTGGCAAGAATACGGCGATGGCAAGGATGAC
>CAVKNU010000220.1:0-1359 GCA_963657465.1 Lachnospiraceae bacterium | reverse complement strand
ACCAATGGCTCGCCGAGCACGCCAAACTTCTTCTTCAATCCTTCTGCATCGATGTCGAGCTTAGAGAAACCAGGAATCATATCCAAGAGCTTGTTGAAGCCGATGGCGAAAGGCATAAAGCTCTGGCAGAATGGTTGTGGGATGGAGATACCATCAAGGTCGTAATATTTCTGGAATTTATCGGCTGTCAAGTCTGCGCATACCAAGGTGATGATATAGCATACGATGGCAGCAAAGTAGCCCCAAAGCAAACTCTCGTTCATCACGAAATAAGCCACAGCACCGATGAAGGCAAAGTGCCAGTAGTTCCAAAGGTCGATGTTGACCGTGCGAGTGGTCTTGGTAATCAACATCAGGAAATTGACACCCAAGCAGATAGGGATAATCAAGGCACCCACCGCTGTGTTATAAGCCACGGCAGCAGCTGCAGGCCAACCCATATCAAATACGTTCAACTGCAGGTGGTAGAGGTCAGAGATTGCCTTCAATGGGTCATTGAAGTTGGTGGTGAGCAAAGCGGTAACCACACCCAATCCCACGAAACCCACGCCTACGAAGAGTCCCGACTTCAATGCTTTTCCAAATTTCATTCCTATACACAGTCCGATAACGGTGAAGATGATAGGCATCATTACGCTTGCACCTAGACTAATGATATAGCTAAATACCTGTTCCATGTTAGTTTGATAATTAGTTAATAAATACACATTTTAAGTGTACCTTTGATTTGTTTTTAGTTCATTTGGGCACAAAGGTACACTTTTTTCTCTAAAATCAATACGTTTTATAGGCAAATATTACTTAAAAAAGAATCCCACCCGATAAAATCGGATGGGATTTCTCTATTTTTAGACCTTTTCTAACGAATTCTTCACTGATTCTAGTCCTGATAGTAAACTCGCTTTACTCGGTTGCTGATGGTGGTCAGCACTTCGTAAGGGATGGTATCGAGGATGTCGCTCAAGGTCTGTACTGGCAGATGCTCGCCGAAAATCTCCACGCTGTCACCTTCCTTGCAGTCGATGCCTGTCACATCTATCATTGCCACATCCATACAGATGTTGCCCACATAGTCTGCCTTCTGTCCGTTGACGAGACAGCAAGCATGGCGGTTGCCGAGGTGGCGGTTCAAGCCATCGGCATAACCGATAGGGATAGCTGCGATGACGCTGTCCTTATCAAGGATGGTCTTGCGGCTATAGCCCACGCTATCCCCTGCCTTCACATTGTGCATCTGGAGGATAGTGGTCTTTAGGGTGCTCACGCAGTTGATAGTCTTGTTGTTGCGAGAGTCGATGCCATAGAGTCCCAATCCCAGGCGACACATATCCAACTGGCGGTCAGGGAAGTGCTCGATAC
>CAVKNU010000219.1:0-3837 GCA_963657465.1 Lachnospiraceae bacterium | reverse complement strand
ACAATGCTGACACGGTTTCTGACAGGAATCTGTGAAAAGTTGACAGATTGGCGGTTGTTCACGTTCTATATAGCAACAAAATATATGCACTTTTTCAAATCGTAGCCAATCGGCGCTGTCGTCTTCCATAATAGTTTGCAAGATACGAAGGGCAGTTATGGGACAGACTACTTATCCAAGTGAATGACTGATGTATGGCGTAATTTACAAAGTATCAACAAGATGCCATCAGCATCAATCTGATTGGAACAGCATATTGAATAGTGTCTTCTATATAGAATACCATAAAAAAACAAAATATTTTCATAAGATCGATATATTTTATTCCGTTTGTTGTATCTTTGTAAGAAAATTACAGTTAATTATTCTAATTCTTAAATTTATAATAACGTTAGAAGTAAAAAATAATGCAAAACAAAGAAACAAAAAACAACAGACATAATCTCAAACTGTACTCTGATGAAGATCTAATCAGTTTATGCAAGCAATATCAGTACAGCAAGGATATCCCAAGATGGCTATACCAAGCCATACGCCATAGACATATACAGGATATTGCAATGAGTCATATTACAAGTTTGAATCCCAAAAGGACTTTTGATGAGGTAAAGAACGAGGCTTGTAAATATGAATTTAGATCCGATTTTCAAAAGAAGTCGAATTGGGCTTACCAATGGGCACGTAAACATGGAGTCCTTGACGATATTTGTAAAAACATGAAACATAAGGGTAGTCTAAAGAAAAGATGTGTATATGCTGCCACATTTGATGATGGTTATGCTTATGTAGGTCTTACGTGGAATACAAAAGACAGATGGCAACGTCATATGAGAAAGAACGAAGAAAGGCCTTCCCCTATTTATCTGCATTCTGTAGTTTCAAATTTGCAACCAAATTTCACTCAGTTGACAGATTACATGCCAGAAATAGAGGCAAAAGGAGAAGAAGAAAGATACATAAAAGAATACTCTCAAAATTGGAAACTGCTTAATAGCACCAAAGGTGGCGAGTTGGGAACTTGTTCCTACAAATGGACAAGGAAAGCAATATTTGAACGTGTACATAAATGCTCTTCTTACATGGAATTTCGAGAGAAGTTTCCAGAAGCGTATGCTTTCGCATTGAAAAGGAAATGGAACAAGGAAATAGAATTGATATTGCCAAAAGAAAGAACGACTTGGTCAGAAGAAAAAATAAGATCTTGTTTTGCAGATTGTAGTACAATACAGGAGGTTCAAGAAAAATATCCTTCTGCTTGCAATGCAGCAAAGGCCTTTGGAATCTACGAAGAACTTTGTCTTAATCTTACTAGAAGCCGTAACAAACCTTACACAGAAGATGAAATAAGGGAATTTGTAAAGACTCTAAAATACCGACAAGAGTTTGCCGAGAAGAATGCATCAATGATGATGGCTGCAAGAAGATTTGGGATATATGAAGAACTGAAAAACTCGCTATTACCAAATCCACCAAAAGGAAAGTCGTTGGATGAATATATTAAATTGGCTTCTGATTATGACACTAGAGGACAATTCAAAAAAGCCCACCCTGGAGCTTATGCCATAATTATCAGTAAAGAAGGTTGGGCGGAAAAGTGTTTCGCTCACATGAGGTACGCATGTAGGCCAAAATTGTCCGATAAGGAAATTTATGAAAGCGCAAGTAAGCATACAACAATTAGTGCTTGGAAAACGGCTGATTCTGGAGCATATTGTGCAGCTCGAAAAAGAGGAATATTTGCTGAAGCAACGAAACACATGAAACGGCCCGCAAGCCATAATAAAAAAAGTGATGATTTCTATATAGAAACTAGTAAAAGGTATAACGATTTGAAGGATTTTGTGACTGAATGTCCGAATGAATATGCCGCAATATGTAAAAGAGGAAAAGACTTCCAAACACTTTGTCTTGGGCATATGAAAAGGAAAAAACATTGTTATTCAAGAGAACAAGCCTTGAATATAGCAAAAGATTATAAAGGAAAGACGGCTCTCTTCAAAGGCAATAATTCCGTTTATAATTATCTACGCAATCATCAGTTATTAGATGTCGCATTTCCAAAGAAATGACGCCATCTGAATTTAGAATATAGTGTAAATCTTAAATAAAACTATGGATAGACAAATCAAACCAATAAATATGAAAGTGAGATTCTTTCAAACATTGCTGAATGCTGGGTTCGTGGATAATACATATCAGTTCTATTCTGATTGTGGCTATAGCGAAAAAGAAATTGCAGATTATAAATCAATGATAAAACGTGCTTTTCAAAAAGGAAATTACACAGTAAACTGCGACTATTGTGAAGCATGGATTAAAGTTGGTGAACATAAATCTAAAATCGGGTTTGAAAATATTAGCGATAAGCTAATAGCTTTGGTCATCTACCTTGCTAGCCTCAAAAATGCAAATAGCCGATACAAATTCGGATATTATGCCTACAAAGTATCAGACATTAACGATGTATTTGACGCGATAATGACTTCTTATCCTTATGCTAATCCAAATAAGGTGTGTAAACAATCAATAGAGGATGCACGTTCAAAGTTGCAAAAGATACTTGAAGAGGTGATGCTATTTTCTAATTAGAATAAAGATTATTGATTTCAATAAAAGAAAGAATAGCAAGTGGTTCGATTACTTCGCCCATGGTCAGGAGGATACTCGTAGCTACACTAACAACAATATTCATGCTAATTCTTGTGCTGACGATTTTTTGAAATCTAATCATCTGAGCTGTTTTTGTCTATTATAAATAAAAAGGTATGAATCAACAAACTAAAAGGATGCCACTAACTCACTTCCAGTGTACAAAGGATGCGACAAAGAATGACTTTGAGTATATTTCAGAGTGGTTGACAGACGCTTATAATAACCATAAAGAACTTAAAGGCTATGCTCTCTATCATATTTTGAATGGATTAATATATGATGCATTTAAAGATAAAACAGTTTTCTTACTTAGATACGAAGGTAAAGCCGTCGCTTTCTTGACTTTCGCGCCACCAAGCAAAGATAGCATAAGAATAATATTCCGTACAGTATGCGTTAAACCAGACTTTTTGAGGATGGGGTTGGCTACACACTTACATAAAAATGCAATAGAACATTTTCAACAGCAAGGGTGTTTAATCGCTGAATTATGGCATGTATGTCCGGAGGCGTATAAGTTAGGCACGTCCATGGGGTATGTAAGTAAAACACGTCGTAATAAAACCGAAGAAGTATCTATGGTCAAAATATTGGTTGATACAAGAAAACAGAATCGTAATGCAAAAATTAGGTTTGTTGTATGGGGTAATAGTTATGCTGACACTAACACTAGGCCAATTTATAGTTGGTCGTTGTGTTTTCATAAAGACAAGAAACCAATCATTCGTTCCATAGATTTCGAATGGACTGTAGGGATTATCAAAAATAACAAAGTAGTATATTCACAAATAGCTAAATGCTTTTTTGATATTTATCCAAGGGGAGGGAATTATATCTATATAAACGAAAATAAAGCAGAAGCCATACTGTCTGAAATATAGGGAGTAATGATGCGGGTGTAATCGCCCACCTTGAAGTTGTCCACAAACTGCCGTCCAGCTTCGTCCTTGTCGAAGCCCAAGTAGTGCCGGGCATTGGGCGTGGCTTCGAGCATCCCGCGTATCTGCCCGGTGGTCGGCGTGCCGCCAGTAGAGACGAACACGCTCTTGACCGGGTTAATCTGGTATTCCGCCATCGCGTCGTACGCACTCTCAAACCATAGTATCTCCTTGGCTTGGTTCAACGGCTTTCCCGTGAGATTGGCTATCCAAAGTCCCTCCGCCGAGTTGCTCCCTTCCGCCTTGC
>CAVKNU010000218.1:0-3859 GCA_963657465.1 Lachnospiraceae bacterium | reverse complement strand
TGGTTTGTCGGCATCTTCTTCACGATTGGTATCGTCATTTTCGGCTTGACTATCTTCCTACTACTCGATAGCCATTATCACTGGTCGAAGTAATGTAATGTTCCCAATACGGCTTGAAGGATTCATTTTGGGAACAATAAACCACTTATAATCGGAATTTGTACTGAAAATCAGAGGGTTTGCTTATTTCGTTGTCAATCTTGATAAGATGATTATTGAGAACAATAACACAAATTTTATTCTGTTGACGTTCTCAATTCTACTTTATACTTAACAGGCCTCATATTGATTCCCTTTCCCTTAATAAACGGATTCTTAATCATCCATATCTTAGGATGTGCGGTAAGGATTTCGTACAACATTAAGACGAAATGGTAGCATATACTATTTCTGTTCAGTCTTGATGAGTTTCTTATTTCCTAATGAGTGGTGGAGGTGGCGGAGTAGTCACTCTTGATGGACTTTGCTGCTGTGGCTTTGGTTCGCTATTGGGCATAATAATTACTTTTGAGGTCTTGGAGGTGGTGGCGTAGTCACCTTTGTAGGTGTCTCTCGCTGATGTGTCTGATTATTATTGTTGGGCATATCATTTGGAGGGTTTAGGGGGTGGAGGTGTATTTATAGCTGATGGCATTTGACCCTGAATTTTCTTTACATCGTCACCAGAACTGATATATACATGCTCTGGCGAATAGCTTCTATTGTTGTTGCTCATCTTGTTTGTAGATATTAAAATGTACTTCTTCTATATATGTTTGCACTTCTGCATCTACTTTCTTCTGCATACGACTGGGAATCCAGCGTATTAGCTTGTTCATCTTAGACTGCCTTTTACACTCATCCTCTTTCAACGCAAAAAGTTCTTGCATCACCTCGTCATCGGTCTTTTGTTCCTTGTCGAGCTGATAGAAGAATACCTCCATCTTATTCATGAAGGAATTATAATAGTCCATGATGTTGTCAAGTTCGCAAAGTTCCTGCTCCGGCTGAATGATTTGAGGAAAGATGGCCTTAACGAGCGAGACGATGGCAATAGAAAGTAGAGCAATGAATGGAATCTTATCGCTAAATCCGAATGAGAACGTTCCAACAGCAGCACAGACAGCAATAAAAATCTGATATACACAGTTAAGTTGCCGCTGTACGCTGTTATAACGGCGTATGCAAACCACGTTGGCCTTGGCTTGTTTGAACTCTTCCCAAATTTTGTTCCGAACTTCCATGAGTTGCTATTCCTCGGTTTTCTCCTTGATGTACTTACTCTTGATGTCGTTCCAACGAGGAATATTCAACGTCTTTCCGTAGTAAGCCTTGTATGCATTACAGACCTTTTCGCTCCAATGTTCAGCTATAGTGCTTCGTGTGTCGTGGTAGCGATAAATGGTCTCTTCCAAAGCTGCCAAGAAATCTTCAAGGCACTCAAATGAGGGATATTCCGAACTATCGGAATACCATGTTGAGGGACGTATATTCACAATAACTTTGTTCTTATACTGCACCTTGACTGGCCAAACACTACTGGTACTGCATATCTCCCAAAGGTTCTTCATCCAGAACTTCTCTATAGTTACGATGCCGTTCTCACTCTTGTACTTGATAAGCAGATGCTTGGAGTGAAGTTTCCAAGGTTTGTCTATAATGAGATTGATAAAACTACGGAAGGCTGCCACGTCAAAGTTGGGACTACCCGTGAACGACTTTATTTCAAGCCAATCGCTGTTAAGATCATCAGGATTGAGCCAGAAGTCAGGTGATGCCTGTTTCTCGTTGTGAATGTGCACGATGCCTTTGCTTATCATCCACTTGTCAAGCCATTCTTCAAGAATATTACCAACGACATTGTTCTGCTCGACCGTTATTTCATAATCTTTCAGGTTAAACCTGATTGTTCCCTGTGCGCCCTCAAAGCCAAAATCTTCTTGCAGGGCTTTGTAAAGTTTGTCTGCTGGATTCATATCTTCAAAAAAGAAAAACATATTATTCGTTGTTAATTCTCCTGTTTGCTAATTTCGTTGATAAGTCGCTCGGCCACTGCCTTTATTACAGGTACGACCACGGTGTTGCCCAAGAGGTCGTAACCTTCCCTTTCGGACGAGCCGAGAACATATTCTTCTGGGTAGCCGAACAGTCGTAAACCCTCGCGCAGAGTGAGACGACGCAGACCTCCGTTATCACCCACATACAACTTGTTCATGTCCATTGCCACAAGCGTAGGGGCTACGTTGTTTGGGTCGAGTATTTTACTTATATCAAAGCTTAGTTTACCTGCCACGATATTATAGCCCTGAGGCTTACTTTCGTCCTCCTCTCTCACATTGTAACTTACGCCGCCGTCTGTTTTTTTTGTTACACGCTTCTTGGGATGCTCATACACAAGATAGCGTTTCTTCACAAGACTTTCGAGCAGTTTGTCAAGGTCCTTGCCTTGGTAGAACGAGGCTATCATTTCACGAGAAAGTGGCATTCCGTCCATCCAGTCAATGCCCCATAGTTCAGCCCACTTCTTCTTCCTTCTCTCAGTGAGCATCTTGTCAAGCAGGGTGCGTTCTGCCTTGGTAGTTTCGCCTTTAATGCCAATATCCCAACTATGAATGTTATCGTCACCGCCGCGTTTGTCTTTAATGGATTTCCCATATAGTTCATCCAATGAAAATCTTTTAAGTAGCAACTTTGCTATGCGGTTGTCTGATAGAGGTTTACCTTGTTCCAATACTTCACCAACAGTTGCTTTCTTTACGGGGAAATTATCCAGCGACACTTTGTTGTCGAAGGTGCCAACAATGTATATTCGCCTTCTTGCTTGTGCCACACCGAAGTCTGAAGCGTCAAGCACTTTGTGGCTAACTTTGTAGCCAAGTTTTCGGAGCGTATCGAGGATAATGCGCAGTGTGCGGCCTCCATCATGGTTTACCAACCCTTCCACATTTTCCAAAAAGAATCCCTTTGGGCGTTTTTCCTTTAATATTCGAGCTACTTCAAAGAAAAGCGTACCGCGAGTTTCGTCAGCAAACCCCTTTCTTGCACCTGCTGCCGAGAAAGCCTGACACGGGAAGCCTGCGCAAAGAATATCAAAATTGTCAGGAATGTATCTTTTGGTCGATTCCTTTGTAATGTCTCCAAATGGCATTTCGCCATAGTTTGCGAGATAGGCTTGCTGCGCTGCGGCCTTAAACTCGGAAGAATAAACACATTTTCCACCAAGTTGTTGCATGGCGATACGGAATCCCCCCATGCCGGCGAAGAGGTCAATGAAGGTAAACTTGGGGTTTTCTGGTGCAGGAAAAGGTATTTTAAAGAAGTCATCGAACAGATTATATTGCAATGGCGATTCTGCCACCTTCCAAACTTCTTCGTCAGACAAGTCCTCGTCCTTCTCTTGGTTGAACTGCTTGCGTGAGAGAAACTCACGAATAGCCGCAACTATTTCCTCTCTCTCTTCTTTGCTCGTTTCATGCAGATGGTTGTGCAGATAGTGGCTCATCACCGCCATCTGATCCTCATATGATGTCTCGCCGTACACTTTTATTTTATTCTGGCTATCTATTTCCTCTGGAAAATCAGCCAGTGTAATATCTTTCAGTTGTTTTCTGGGCATAGCTCAAAAATATAAAGACTACTTATTCTCTTTTGATAATAGATACTGTTTTGTACTCTCTCACAAATAACTCTTTTATATCAACTTTTAATAAGTCTGATATTTTAAGAATCGTTGAAAGGTCTGGCTGCGAAGAATTGGTACACCATTTACTAACTGTTGACGGATTAACGTCAAGTTGCTCAGAAAGCCACTTGCTGGTCAGCTTCTTCTCGCATAAAACTACTTTTATTCTATTGACTTCTTCCATGTCAGTTAATTTTG
>CAVKNU010000217.1:0-3859 GCA_963657465.1 Lachnospiraceae bacterium | reverse complement strand
CAATATTCAAACTCTCTGCACCCATTGAAGCCAACTGGCGACCGATGCCGATGCCCAAAGCATAACTTACTTTATCCATAAATTTTATATGTAACTTTATATTAATAATCTAATTTTGTCTTAAAACGCTTGCAAAGATACTATTTTTCTCGCTCATAACGATGGTATTTGCGGAAAAATTACTATTTTTGTACATTCTTAATAGTAAGATTATGAAGAAACTTGTATTTTTAACTGGCGCAGGCATGTCTGTGGAGAGTGGATTTAAAACTTTCCGAGGCAATGATGGCTTGTGGGAGAACTATCCTGTGGAACAGATAGCAACCCATGAGGGATGGGAAGCAGACCCAACCCTAGTAACTAACTTCTATAACATGTTACGCCATAAGCTCTATGCCGCACAGCCCAACGAGGGGCATAAGTTTATCAAAGAACTTGAAAAAGATTTTGAGGTGACAGTTATCACACAAAATGTGGATAACTTACATGAAAAAGCAGGCTCCACACAGGTTATTCACTTGCATGGGGAGTTATCCAAGGTTTGTTCTTCACGCAATCCGTATGATTATCGCTATATCCAAGAATTGCCAGAAGACAACTGCGAAGTAGAGCCAGGAACAAAAGCGGGCGACGGAAGTCTTCTAAGACCATTTATTGTTTTCTTCGGCGAAAGTGTTCCTATGATAGAACCTGCAGCCGAAGCTGTACAGAACGCTGATATCTTCGTCATCATTGGCACTTCACTCAACGTATATCCTGCAGCAGGGTTAATTTCCTACACAAAGCCACATATTCCAATCTACCTAATTGACCCAGGAGCAGTGAACACCAATGGATATTACAAGATAGAACACATTATGAAGGGAGCTTCTGAAGGAATGAAGGAACTCTCAGAAATACTAGAGAAAAAGAAATAAATACTACGTTCATGTTACATTTTTCCTGATTTAAATAATTTTATCAAGAAAAAAGAAGCATACTCGTTATTTTTTATTTTCTTTACCACACCAAACATTAAAAATCAGAATTATGGGAAAAGGAAAGAAAGGTGGCAAAAGAATGAACAAAGCGCAACTCACTGAAATGTTGCAAGAATTCTTTGCCAGTCAACCGGGCGTAACGCTCAGTTTTAAAGAGATCTTTAGAGGTCTCCACCTTGATACCCATCCCCTCAAGATGCTCGCTATTGACATCATGGAGGAAATGGCATGGGATGATTATCTGACAAAAGTTAGTGACAACTCCTACCGACTAAACCAAAGTGTTCAGGTGATGGAGGGGAAGTTCGTAAGAAAGTCAAATGGCAAAAACTCTGTCATCCCTGATGGAAGTGAGAAACCGATTTTTGTTTCCGAACGTAATTCTATGGGGGCGCTCAATGGTGACCGAGTAGAGTTCACCTTCCTTGCACGTCGCAAGAATCACATTAAAGAGGCACAAATCAACAAAATTCTCGAACGTGCAAAAGACACATTTGTTGGCCGTTTAAAAGTGGATAAGGATTTCGCCTATTTGGTAACCCCTGGTGATGTCTTTGCACATAACATCATCATTCCTAAGCGCAAAATAAAAGGCGGAAAGACCGATGATAAAGCGGTGGTACGCATCATAGAATGGCCTGATGGAGAAAACAAGAGCCCTATCGGCGAAGTAATCGATGTGCTCGGACAGAAAGGCGACAATGACGTGGAGATGAACTCTATTCTCGCTCAATATGGACTCCCATACAAGTATCCGAAGAATGTGGAGGATGCCGCCAACAAGATTTCGGGCGAAATCACAGAGCAAGACTATAAGGAGCGTGAGGATTTCCGCAAGGTCTTCACCTGCACTATCGACCCAAAGGATGCCAAGGACTTCGACGATGCCCTCAGTATCCAGAAACTGGAGAATGGCAACTGGCAAGTGGGCGTTCACATCGCAGATGTCTCTCACTATGTTACAGAGGGCAGTATCATTGACAAGGAAGCCGTGAAGCGTGCCACATCAGTCTACCTCGTAGACCGCACCATCCCGATGCTCCCTGAGCGATTGTGCAACTTCATCTGCTCGCTCCGTCCTAACGAGGAAAAGCTAGCCTACAGTGTCATCTTCGAGATGGACAACAATGCCGAGGTCAAGAACTACCGCATCGTGCATACCGTCATCGAGAGCGACCGTCGCTATAAATATGAAGAGGTACAGGAGTTGTTGGAAGCCAACGGCGTGGTGGATGGCACAGGCGAACCTGCCCCTGCCGAAACCAAGGAACATCCTTACCAAGGCGAGAATGCCCTACAACTCATCACCCTTGACAAACTGGCGAAGAAGCTTCGTGCCGCTCGCTTCAAGAACGGTGCGGTGAAGTTCGACCGAGAAGAGCTTCACTTCGATGTGGATGAGAAGGGAAAGCCTATCCGCTGCTACTATAAGCGTTCCAAGGATGCCAACAAACTGGTAGAGGAGTTTATGCTTCTCGCCAATCGCACAGTGGCAGAGAGCATCGGAAAGGTAAAGAAAGGCAAGAAGCCAAAGACATTGCCTTATCGTATCCACGACAACCCTGACCCACAGAAGTTGGAGACCCTGCGTGAGTTCGTTGTGAAGTTTGGCTATAAGATGAAGACAGAGGGTACCAAGGGAGCCACAGCCAAGAGCCTGAACAAACTGATGGCAGACTGCGATGGCAAGCCAGAGAGCAACCTCATCCAGATGGTAGCCCTCCGTGCCATGATGAAGGCGAAGTATTCCGTTCACAACATCGGACACTTCGGATTGGCATTCGAGTACTACACCCACTTTACCTCACCTATCCGTCGTTATCCAGACACGATGGTTCACCGCTTGCTCACCAAGTATGCACAGGGCGGCAGAAGTGCCAACGAGAAGCATTACGAGGAACTTTGCGAGCATAGCTCCGAGATGGAGCAAATCGCCCAAAACGCAGAGCGAGACTCTATCAAGTACAAGATGGTAGAGTTTATGGGCGACAAGCTAGGCGAGGAATTCGATGCTCACATCAGTGGAATCACGTCCTACGGAATCTATGCCACCATCGACGAGAACCACTGTGAGGGTATGGTGCCTATGCGAGACATAGCAGACGACTACTATGATTTCGACGAAAAGAACTTCTGCCTCGTCGGTCGCCGTCATCACAACAAATACCAGTTGGGTGATGCCATCCGCATCAAGGTAGCACAAGCTAACCTTGAGAAGAAACAACTTGATTTTACGCTGGCAGGTGATTCTGCTCCTGTACGCAAGGAAAAGCCAGCGCCAACACAACCTTCCAAGAAAACAAAGAAATCAAAGCAGAAGACACATAATCATCGTAAGAACAAATAATATTCGCTGAGATATAATTTTCGCATAAAGTATTAAGCTGGACAGCCTCAAACTGTCCAGCTTTTTCTTTCTAGTCCCACAAATTTCACTAATAGCACAGATTTTTCTCATACGGAACATAAACGGAACTTATATTGGCTTTTTGTCGGGTGAGCCTTTTTCATCCTTCCAAGTTCCGTAGGAATCTGCGGGAGAAACCAAAAGAGCCTCAGGAATCTTTCGAAACCTGAGGCTCTTGATGAAAGGAGGCGGCTACCTACTCTCCCGCATTGCATTGCAGTACCATCGGCGCAAGTGAGCTTAACTTCTCTGTTCGGAATGGAAAGAGGTGGGCCCCCACCGCAATAACCACCTGATAATGGGGTATGACGTATTTGCACACAAGCAAAACAATAATGAACTTATATACAGTTGAAACTATGAACTGATTGAAAGAAAGTGTTCGGGCAATTAGTAACGCTCGGCTTTGACGTCGCCGTCTTTACACCTGCGTCCTATCAACGTCATCGTCTATGACGACCCTCTATGGAGC
>CAVKNU010000216.1:0-3920 GCA_963657465.1 Lachnospiraceae bacterium | reverse complement strand
TCATCGTAGCCTTCTTGTGACATATATTCCATTTTCTTAACTTTGTTTTTTTACGTGTAATAAATTATGGGCTAATTTATGTTCCCATTAGTACAAATTGCAAAATTACATAAAGATACTAAGATTACACCCTAAAAGATATAAAATCTTTGATTATTTAACAATATATCCCCGAAAGGGTATATTTAACCTATTCTGCCACTTAAAAAGAGAAAACAAAAAGGGCAAGCCCCTTTTAGAGAGACTTGCCCTTTTTGTTTTCTCAAACATCATCCGATTTATGCCACTTTATTTCACTTCGATGTTTTTGACTTCTTCTTTTTTCTCCTCTTGAGTCAACTTAGGTATCTCTATCTTCAAAATACCATCACTGACAGAAGCTGATACTTTCTCTTGGTCTGCATCCTCAGGGAGTGTGTAGCTCTGCTGATAATTGCTGTAAGAGAACTCACGGCGCAAATAGTGTTCATGCTTATCAGCATTCTTGTGTTCCATCTTGTTCTCAATGGCAACATTCAGAAGACCATCTCCACCAATGTTAACACGAACCCACTCCTTCTTTAAGCCAGGAGCTGCAATTTCCATTTCATAAGCCTTCTCAGTTTCCTTTACATTAATAGCTGGTGCTGTAGCATTCATACGAGGCATCAACTCTGTATTCAAGAGACTGTCATCAAAGAAGTTACTCAACCAATCAGAATTATTATTTCTATAAGTTAACAACATAATTTTACCTCCTAATTATATTTTTCTCATCCTCTCTTCCCCTTTCGGTTCTGTCGGGATTTCTAATTGTTATTCGCTTTCTCTTAATACAATTCATGTGCCAACGACAAAAACATCAAGCGAGAGGCATTTTTTGACAAATTTGACAAATCTATCCGCAATTTTGACATGAAAGTATAATTATTTTAAACTTTACTGACAGGAGCTAGTCTAAATAAGCCTTTAACATGCAAGTTTTTCCTCTTTACAGAGTTATATTTATAAAAATATACTACCTTTGCACTCAATAAGGTACACATATTAGAACCACCACTCATGAAAACGATTTCTATTTCAGCATTGATGAGGATGCGGATGAATACCACAACAGATACAAAGACTTGGGCAAGGCAGAGGCCTCCCTCTTCTATGTTATGCCTACTGCCAGTTTTATGTGGTATAAGTCTGACAATGGTATATTCCGAACTTACTCTGGCATAGGAGCAGGATTGGCATTGGTCAAGGAAGTAGTCACGGCTCCAGGTTACGAATGTGACAAGACTCCTGCTAAATGGGCATATAACGCCACCATTATCGGAATGGAAATCGGAGGGCAACGCCTCAAGTTTTTTAGTGAGTTTAATATTGGATGCAAAGGTTTGTTTACATCCGGAATGGTCGTGAGGTTTTAATATTTCTTCTCTATCCAGTGCATGATGATTTCCACCACATACTCCTGTTCTTCCTTTGTCAATGCCCTCCCCTTCGGGATATGATGCCATTTCTCCAAACATCCACGGCAACAGCACCCCGTGGCATGCTGGGCAATGAATACAGGAGAAGTACCATGGCGCATCGGTGTCTGCTTGCCATCATTTGGGATAACGGCAGGAGCCAGTCGCTTGGCGATAATCTGACGTGCATGTTCTCGAATCGTCGCCATACCCTTTTTCGCAATTATCTCCTTGTCTTTTTTGTTCAAGTAAAAGCTTGCCCTAAACCTTGACTGGGATAAGCGAAGGAAAAGAGATGGAATATCCGTTTTAGGGGCCAAGCCTTTTTCCACTGGCTCCTCTTCAAAATCAGAAGGGCCAAACAAATCCAATTCTTTTATTTCTTGTGCCATTTGTCTGTGTCTAACTTACTTGTATGAAAATACGAAGGAACACTATCCTCGTTATTATTCCTTTCGAACTGCAAAATTACAAAGAAAATTTCTAAGCCGTAAAAGATTCTCATAAAAAGTAAGGCAAGACGTTTCACCAAATGATTTTATTTTTGTATTTTTGCAAGCAATTCAACATGACAACTAGAATATGAAGACATTCTGCCACATAAAATTTAAGAAGAGACTCATACTATTGACGGCATTGCTCGTAATCGTAACCCTCTTTCGAACCATCCCTGGATGGGGGCATTTCTATACAACAAAATTATACCCTATCATCGGTAGCGTCCTCTCTCCCATCTCTGGCTTTTTTCCTTTTGCCCTAGGCGACCTTTTCATCGCCATAAGCATCGCATGGGTAATACTTTATCCTATCTATGAAATCTTTATCCGAAAGATTCGCATAAAAACCGTGTTAGGAATCGTATTGGAATACCTTCTATGGGTGTATGCCTGGTTTTACCTCGCTTGGGGCTTAAACTATTCGCAGCCCAACATCTATCAGCGAATTGGCATGAAACCCGCTAAAGTATCCGAGACCTGTTTTCGCACCTTCGCCTATCAATATGCCGACAGCCTCAACAAGTTAAGTGAAGAGTGTAGAGTGAAGAGTGAAGACTCAGTATTCTGCGAACAAAATGAGGACAAGATAAAAGACAGAACCAGAAGCGCAGTACTTAAAGGATATAACTCAATTTATAATTGTGGTATCAATCCGCCTTTCAATCAGCATCCTCATGCCAAGACGATGCTGTTCTCGCCTTTAAGTTCGATGGCGGGCGTAACTGGAAGTATGGGACCTTTCTTCTGTGAATTCACGCTCAATAGCGACATTCTTCCCCACGATTATCCTGCCACGTATGCCCATGAGTTTGCTCATTTTCTCGGTATTGCCAATGAAGGAGAAGCCAACTTCTACAGTTACCTTGTCTGCACGGCATCTACAGATAAAGTAGTAAAATTCAGTGGATATTATCACATATTCTTCCATGTGCTCAATAACGTCTATAATATCCTCGGCGAAAAGGAAGGCGAGAAATATCTGAAGCATATTCGTCCTGAGATTATTCAGTTGGCAAAAAGTGACAGACGCTATTGGCTCAGCAAACGTTGCAAGGCACTTGATGCCGCTCAAGATTTCATCTTCGACCTCTATCTCAAGGGCAACCATGTGGCAGAAGGAAGAAAAAGTTACTCAGGAGTCATCGCCATGATACTTTCGTGGAAAGAAAAATCCACTATTTTACATTAATTTATTATTTCAAATAGCCATATTTACAAAAAATATTCGTATTTTTGCAGCTATGAATTCATTAGATACAAACAATATAAAATGGAGTGAGAACGTCATCATCGCTGATGCTGACTATATCGACAAGGTAGCTTTTGACCTTATCGTCAACTTCGAACGCATGATCAACCGACGCATCCAACCTGCCGACATGGATCAATGGGCTGTATGCATCGCTCTTGATGGCGGGCTTCGCGAGGGTGAGCATGAGACACAAGTAGTGCTTATTCACGACAAGCTATCATTGGCTATGAAGAACTTCCGCCCTTCCAACTACGAGAAAGACTTGAATGCACAAGCCTTCAAGGACAACCAACTGGGCGAATTTATCGTCTCTTCTTATCCTACAGAAGAAAAGCTCGTTGGCAAAGACGACTTTTTGGTAGATGTGGCACGAACGGTTTGCAACGCCAAAGAGGTAAAACGTGTGATGATAATCCCAAACTCTGAGGATGGCAATGCCTATGACCGATTGCGTGACATGCTTCGCACGGTGGACGACGATAACAAGCGCATCACTCTTTTCGCCATGCAACCATTGCCTGGTGGCAACTTCCGTCAAGAGATTCTTGGCTATTCATTGATGAAAGCATTGGGCATCTCGGCAGATGAGATAAAGTAAGAGCGCAAGCCTTCATTTAACATTTAACATTCAACACTTAACATTATAAAATAAGAAATGAGCAGAGTACTTATGATTGGCGCAGGTGGCGTGGCTACCGTGGCTGCCTTCAAGATTGTCCAGAACCAGGACGT
>CAVKNU010000215.1:0-4012 GCA_963657465.1 Lachnospiraceae bacterium | reverse complement strand
ATCCTTTATGTTCCTCGGTTTGGGAACTTTACGACAAACCGGCATCGACATGGACTTGGCTCATAATCAGCCTGTTCTCGATTTCTTTGCAAGCTTTGATCCTCATAGCTTCCTCACCACCATCATTTTCCTCCTCATCGGTAGCGTGCTCACCATGTGTGTGCAGAGTTCAGCGGCTGTCATGGCCATCACGATGATTCTCTGTTCTACGGGTGTATTGCCTATTTATCAAGGTATTGCGCTTGTGATGGGTGAGAATATCGGTACTACGGTTACTTCGAATGTGGCTGCCCTTACCGCCAATACACAGGCTCGAAGAGCTGCGATGGCGCATATGGTATTTAATATCTTCGGTGTGCTCTGGATTCTCTGTGTCTTCCGTCCGTTTATCCATCTCGTATGTGGATGGGTGGGATATGATGATGAGATGCTCAAGAGCGATCCTCACTTCATTGCCAATGCTGCTAAGCTTTCATTCGTGTTGGCTGCTTTCCACACTACCTTCAACCTTGCCAACACCTTAATTCTCGTATGGTTTGTGCCACAGATAGAGAAGCTCGTGTGCAAAATTATCCGTCCTAAGAAGAATGCCGATGAGGATGACTTCCGTCTGCGCTTCATCCAGACGGGTATCATGAAGACTCCAGAAATCTCAGTCCTTGAGGCTCAGAAGGAAATCCACTCTTTTGCCGAGCGCATCCAGCGCATGTTTGGCATGGTGAAGGAGTTGTTGGGTGAAAACAATGATGACAAGTTTGTCAAGCTCTTCTCTCGCATCGAGAAGTATGAGGGCATTTCCGACAATATGGAGATTGAGATTGCCAACTACCTCGACCAGGTGAGTGATGCTCATGTGAGTGATGAGACCAAGGCGAAGATTCGTGCCATGTTGCGTGAGATTTCTGAGATAGAGAGTATCGGTGATAGCTGCTACAATATCGCTCGCACCATCAACCGTCGCATCAAGGGCAAGGAAGACTTCATTCCTGCTCAGTACGAGCACATCCATCAGATGATGGAGCTCACCGACCAGGCTCTCTCTCAGATGAACCTCGTACTCGTAGGCCATAAGAGCGACAATGACGCCAACCGTTCATTCAACATCGAGAATGAAATCAATAACTATCGTAATCAGTTGAAGAGTCAGAATATCAACGACGTGAACAATCACCTTTACACTTATGCCATCGGCACCATGTATATGGACATCGTGCAAGAGTGTGAGAAGTTGGGTGACTATGTAGTTAATGTCGTTGAAGCACGTATGGGTGTTCGTCAGCATGAAGCCTGACGAACACTCTCAATATACTTCCACAGCTGTTTATAGAAAGGATGCTGTGTCATCGTGTCTTTATTGCCCAGTATGATGAGTTTCATGCGGGCTCTTGTCATGGCTACGTTCATGCGGCGCAAGTCTTTCAAGAATCCGATTTGTCCCTCGCCGTTGGAGCGAACCAGCGAGATGAGTATCACGTCACGCTCCTGTCCTTGGAAGCCATCCACCGTGTTTACACTGATGAGTCGGCGATAAGGTTTGAAGAACTCATATTTTTTGATGAGGCGCTTCAAGTACTGCACCTGTGCTCGATAAGGTGAGATGATACCCACGTCGATGCTCTCGTTCAGCACACGCTGCTTGCCTATCTTGGTGAAATATTCAGCAAGGGTGAGGAGGGTTAGCTCCGCCTCCGCCTTGTTGATTCGTCCGAAGCTCTCGCCGATGAATTGCTCCTTGAAGTTCAGACCTTCATATTCTTCTATGGTAAACTGGTTCTCTTCGTCGGATGTGTCTATCCACGTAATCGGATGGTCGTAGTCGAGGATGCCGCGATACTTGATTTGTGGGGCACTCTCCACCTGTCCCTTGTAGAACCAGTTGCTAGAGAAACGCATAATTTCGTCGTTCATACGATATTGAATCTTCAACAGCGTCACCACCTCTGGTTTATTCTCGGCTATGCGCTCCATGAGTGTTTTGCCTAGTCCTGCCCTAAGGGCGGCAATGCTCTTCACGGTAGGGGGCAACTGGCAATGATCACCTGCCAAGATGACTCTCGAAGCCCTGCGCATCGGAATCCAGCATGCAGCTTCCAGTGCTTGGGCTGCCTCGTCGATGAAGAGAGTGCCAAACTTCATGCCTTCCAATAGTCGATGAGCTGAACCTACCAGTGTGCAGGCAATGACACGAGCCTCGCCAAAGAGTTCGCTATTGATGCGAATCTCTATCTCGGCTGCCCGACTTTTCAGACGGTCCATCTTTTGGTGATAATTCTCGCTGCCACGTTTGCGATTCTTTCTCAACTCACGTATCGTCTTGCGGATGGCCCATAGTTGCGGATAGTCAGCATGGCTTTCGAAGCGTCGTTCATAGGTGAAGCCCAGCATCTTGTCGTTCACACGGGTAGGGTTGCCGATACGCAACACATTGATGCCTCTATCTACTAGCTTTTCCGAAATCCAATCCACCGCCATGTTGCTCTGTGCACATACCAGTACTTGGCTTTCTCGCATCAATGTCTCGTTGATGGCCTCTACGAGTGTAGTGGTCTTTCCTGTGCCCGGAGGTCCATGTACGATAGCCACATCCTTTGCCCAAAGCACCTCGTTGACAGCTCGCTCTTGGGTAGGATTGAGCCAAGGAAATTTCATCGGCTCGAAACTGAATTTGCCCACCTTCTGATGTGAGTAGAAGAGGTCTCGCAGATAAGCCAGTCGGTTGTTTTTTGCTTTCATCGTGCGGTCGAGAGCTTCGAACATCAGTTTGTAGCTTGTCTCGTCGAAAGAGAGTTGCACCCCGATGTCATCCGTTGATTGCTGCAAGTCGAGCAATGGGGCAGAGTCGGGTACAGTGATAACCATTCTGTCACCATCCACATAGCTTACAGTTCCCGTGAACGAGAAGTATTTAAGTGAAGAGGATTCTTCATTCTTCACTCTTCGTTCTTCACTTTTTATGCTTCTAAAGAACATGACTGGCCTGCCGAATTCAAAGTTGTGTTCGATGTCTTGGTCTGTGGTGCGATACACCTCGATGGCATTCTGATTGAGCGAGTTGTAGAAGCTTTTGCCCACACGCAGCGGAAACCATGCGTCGCCTCGCTTCACCTTTCGCTGCATCCCCATCTGCTCGGTCTGCTTGCGAAAAGCCTCCTTCTCGGTGTAGTATTCCAGTTGCAGCAGCGTGCGTTGCTGCAACAATGCTTGTATAGGTGATGTCTGTTCCAATTTCTTTATCTTTTTTAAAATGAATTCTTAATATTATAATAATGGTGTCATGTATAATGGTAAATAAGTGATACCATTTTCTGTCCTAAAGTCGGATGTGTGAATCACATAAGGCGTCGAGAGATAATTGCCATATTTAGTAATAAACTCCAGTTTGTCGGTGAGTAATTTGTTGTATAAGTTTTCTGTCACGATAGAACTTTCGTTGAAAGCATGGCTGATGAGTAATCCCGTGTCTGCCATATAGCATTTCAGTGTGCTATTGTCAGCATTCAGATTAAGCCCTATACTAGGTTCGGTAGTGTTATAAGCTATGTTTACAATCATGGCATCCGATAGCCAAAAGAAAGAAGTCTCATAATCTCTCATTCTGGTCCCTTCGGTGAGAGCCTTTAGCATAAATTTCTTTTCATGTTTTACACTTATCCGCGATTAATTTTCACTTGAATTTACACCTATCCGCGATTATTGAAAGATGTAAAATACACCTATCCGCGATTAATATGCTGCAAAGATATAGAAAAAGGATGAACTTGCAAGGGCTTCTTTCACTTTTATGAAGAGCTTTTTGGAAGATTAACACATTTTCTCAATTTATTTTATTATCTTTGTAGCCATAATTATAGTCAAAAGTAAATAGTTTGAGAACCCCAAAAAGTTTGGTCATTTCATAAAAAATGATTATCTTTGCACCGAGTATATCGTTATGTCGGCAACTATCAAGCAGGCGGAATCGAAAATCTGTTGGAAAACCATTAGGATATTGGGGTAAACTTGACAGCCAGAG
>CAVKNU010000214.1:0-4049 GCA_963657465.1 Lachnospiraceae bacterium | reverse complement strand
ACCTTATTAGACTCCAACTGATTAAACTCGATTGTTTCCAAACGTTGGAAGATGGCTGCATTATTCACCATAAAATGACGCATGGAAACAAATGCTCGCATGATTTGGATGTTTACCTCAATTGCTGTAGGCGATTTCAAAATGCCGCTGAGCATAGCAACACCTTGCTCGGTGAAAGCGTAAGGCATCTTTCTTATACCACCCCAACTTGATGTCGCAAATTGCGACATCAAGTTATCAAATTCATTGGATGTCAACTGAAACATAAAGTCTTTCGGGAAACGTTCTATATTACGCTTCACTTGTTCATTTAAGCGCCTTGTTTCCACCCCATACAGCTCTGCCAAGTCACGGTCGAGCATCACTTGTTGCCCTCTGATTACTCGTATCAGAGACTCCACTTTATATTCTACAGGCATCTGCCGTCCTTCTGCCTGTTCCAAGTTCTTTTCCTTTGCCATTTTCCTCTAAATTTGAATATTCGGCAAATATACAACTTTTTATGGAACACGCAAGGATTTCTTCTATGTTTTTCTGCTTGAAATGCCAATTTGGCATTTCAAGCATTACGACAAGGCTTCAAGGTCGCAATTTGCGACTTTGAAAAAGACTTATTTCCGTCGCCGATACCTTATCTTTATATAACACCTCTATCATCTCATTAGCAATCTTATGGTCATCGATTCGCATTATGTTACTCGCTTCAGAATTATAGCCTTTTCCTGCAAACTGAATTTGGAAGAAGTGGCAGATGTAACATATTCTTTGCGAACTGCACGATCTATCTCTTCCTCCTTGTAAGTTATTCCATGCTTATCAAGAATTGCCTTGAGCCTGGCATTCTCCCTTTCCAATTCTAGGATCTTTGCAACAAGGCTCGCTACATTGCTTGAGTCCATAATGGTTATCTAGAAAAGCTATCCTACAACTAAAGAGAATTGCATTCCTAACGCATTCGCCATCCTTAGGAATGTAGAGAGTTGCATATCCGTCTGTCCCTTTTCTAGAGCAGAAACATATTCTCTCTTCTTGCCGATTTTCTCAGCAAGTTCTTTTTGCGTCATCTTCAGTTTCTTGCGCTCATCTTTCAGTAGCTCGGCGTAATACCAAGCCTTAGCTCTGGCATCAAACTCCTTACGAGCCTCACTTTCAGGATTGCCATATTTCTCTTGCAGAACATCATCAAATGTTCGCAACTTTGCTAGTTTTTCTTCATTAAATTTCAACATAAATCTATTCCTCCAAGTATTTCTTTAATAATCATTCTGCCAATTTAGATACTTTTCCAACAGTTTTGGTGGCAAGCTATTGTAATATTCTTCGAATTCATCGGAGAACACAAGATTCCTTATAATATTATCTTCTTCCATAATGCAAAAGTAAGAAAAAGATTAATTATCTCCAAACAATTTGGAAGAAATTTGTTACTTTTTTGCGTATTTCATTCAAAAATGGCTATCACTCTACAAGTTTTAAGGTTACAATTTATAATCTTAAAGAAGTTTGGAAGTCGCAGTTTGCGGCTTCCAAACACCTGTATTACTTGATGGCTATCTTCAGTTAATGCCATTGTCCGTCGTTACCATCACTCCTCCACGATATTCTTAAAAGCCTTCCAACCATTAGCCTCTGCATATTTCTCCTTAGTTCCCTTAGGCACATACAAAGTGCAACTTTGCAAATTTAGCCCATCAAAAGAACTAGACTTGGCAAAGGCGGGAGTACAACCTTTCGCATGGATAGAAGATAAATGAGTGCAACCTGCGAAAATCTCCATGCCAAGATTCCTCAAGGAAGAGGACAAGATAACAGAAGTCAACGAGGGGCAATCCGCAAAAGCATAATCACCGATAGTATCAACGGAATCAGGAAGATTCATCGCCTTTAGCGACTCGCAATGCTTGAATGCCATCTCCCGAATGGTTTTAAGAGTTGCAGGGAAACAAATGGATTCCAAGGACCCACAGTAAGAGAAAGCTCTTTCGCCGATCATTTCTAAGACATCAGAGAAATGCACTTCCCTCAATGCAGTGCAACGACGAAAAGCAAAAGCCCTAACAATACGTACATCTCTTGGGAAAACCATCGACCGTAAATGTGCATGGCGATGAAACATGTAAAGTCCTATCGTGTCATCCTCTGTCTGACAATACAATGACTTGATATAATAGTCCCCACCCACAACAATATTAGCAGCAGACAAATCCAAGGTTTCCAGATTCGTCATACTCCTAAGAAATCCGACATCGTTACTATTCAGGTCGCCCTCTATTTTCAGATGAGCAATGCGCAAATTATTCTTTTCGCCAATACTGAGAGACAAAGAGCCAGCCTTTTCCAATTTTACGGATAGTCGCTCTTTTAGAATTTCTACACTCTTTTCCGAAGCATCAACTCCTCCTTTTGGAAATATATTATGCAATAATGTCTTTAATTTATTCATAAACATACAATTTGCCAAGAATCCCCAATTGGCGATAAAAAACATTCTCTTAGCTGACGGCAAAAATAAAAAAGCGCAGGATTCTACCTGTTGCCCATCCCACGCTCCGAGGCCTTCGCATTGCCCTGTACAGTTGAACGAGCAACGTCGAAGCCCACGCCGATATGTATACACTTATCCCTATACCAATACTTAGCATATTGCAAGACGCAATACACCCATACCAGTAAAGGGATGTGGCTATAACACATCCCAATGGGCATCTACCGTTGCAATGTTCGTGACTGTACATGAAAGTTGCGAAGTTTCGGAACGTCAAGAACAAAGCGTCAAGTAAACGCCTTATATTATGTCGTGACACCTTTATCCCACTTACCTTTAGTTTCTCCCATCTTAGCACACAAAAGTCGCTTAGAGCGGCTCTAAATGCGTCGATACGGCGTGAGCGAGAGTGGTATCAGTTGCAAAGATAGCAAAATTATTGATTACTTGTATCATTTTCGTGGATTATTTTTCATGGAAGGCAAAGAAAAGATTCTTTTTACCTATTTTAGCTAGGCAAGCAAATCTATTGAAGAGGTCTTTACACACGCATACGTAGTATTATTTTTTGAAGAAAAAAGTATCATAGTATCATTTTGCCTATAAAAAATCGCAATATATTACTCATACACAACATCTTACGAACAGTGATACTTCTCCAAAAAGAGCCAAGAAGTATCATAGAAGTATCACAAAAAGTATCATTCCGAGCTTTATGAAAGCTTTCAATGGGCTTCACGAAACTACATACACTGATTTTATGAATAGGATGCCCAGATTTTGCCCACGGCTTGGGCACTCGTTGCCCGAATATCGGGCAATGGATGCCCAAGGCTTGTTCAACGACTGCCCAACACTTGGGCATTCATAGCCCAAGTGTTGGGCTATAGATGCCAAAAATGGGTGAAGAATACCCATAAAGGCTTCTTCACCCATCATTTACTTTATCGTCTCAGCAGAGATTAGTCTGCCAACTTAGCCTTCAAGAACTCACGGTTCAAGCGAGCGATGTTAGCGATGGTCTCGTTCTTAGGACAAACTGCCTCGCAAGCACGAGTGTTTGTACAGTTACCGAAACCAAGCTCATCCATGCGTGCAATCATCTTCTTAGCACGAGCAGCAGCCTCTACACGACCCTGTGGGAGAAGTGCCAACTGGCTAACCTTTGAGCTGACGAAGAGCATGGCAGAACCATTCTTACAAGCTGCTACACAAGCACCGCAACCGATACATGTAGCGCAATCCATAGCCTCGTCTGCATTCTCCTTAGGAATCAAGATGGCGTTGGCATCCTGAGCCTGACCTGTACGAATGCTGGTGTAACCACCTGCCTGGATAATCTTGTCGAATGCTGAGCGGTCAACCATACAGTCCTTGATGATAGGGAAACCAGCTGAACGCCATGGTTCTACGGTGATAACGTCGCCATCGTTGAAACGACGCATGTAGAGTTGACATGTGGTAGCACCACGCTCGGTCTTGCCGTGTGGAGTACCGTTGATGTAGAGTGAGCACATACCGCAGATACCCTCGCGGCAGTCGTGGTCGAAGACGAAAGGCTCCT
>CAVKNU010000213.1:0-4061 GCA_963657465.1 Lachnospiraceae bacterium | reverse complement strand
AAACAGGCAAGAGCTGAGTATGAGGATTTTCGTGCTCAATGCAATGCAGAATATATTGAATTCATGAAACAAGCATGGAAAGAATACAAGACTCTTCCAGCCATCCCTCGCCCAAAAGACGAGACAACTCCTCCTACCATCTGTCCGAAAGAAGATAAAAAACAGGAGAATCAAGCCATTCCTATAGAGAACGTGGTTACACCGGTACAAACAGAACCGCAACCTAAGCCAATATCTCCAATCTATGAGAACTTGGAAGCAAAGGATAAGGAAGCTATATTCTGCTATATGGGGACAGAATGCAGCGTTCGTATTGCTAAAGACTTAAATCTTAACCTCAACAAATGTGATAACAACTCACTTGCCCACGCTTGGAAGACATTGTCATCAGACGATATGAACAATACCATTCGTGATTTCTTGGAATTAAGAATCAGGATGCAACTCTGTGACTGGGCATATCTAAATACCATCAACACCTTTGCACAAGCGCAATACGGAAAAGGTAACATTGCCACGTTAATAACTGCTTACATTTACAGCCAAAGCGGTTATAAGATGAGATTGGGGCGCAATGGAAACCAACTCTATTTGTTGTACGGTAGTAAGCATGGCATCTACGAGAAAGGTTATCTCGCAATAGATGGCATCAACTACTACCCTCTTGATGACAATCCACCAAGAATGGAAATCTGTGACTTTGCCTTTCCAAAAGAACAAGCACTATCGCTCTATATTCCTCAAGCACAACTCTTCACCTATGCCCCAACAGCAAAAAGGACATTAACATCTGAAGATTACAAGGACATGAGCATGGAAATTGCTGTCAATAAGAACCTTATTGATTTTTACAATACATATCCTACCTCAGAAATCAATGGCAACTTCATGACAAGATGGACAATGTATGCCAACACACCAATGGAAAGGGAAGTGATAGAGCAATTATACCCAGCTATTAAAGACAGAATTTCAGGATTAAACGAACATGATGCCGTTGAAAAAATTCTAAACTGGGTTCAAACGGCATTTGCATACGAATACGATGATAAAGTATGGGGACACGACCGTGCTTTCTTTGCAGAAGAAACGCTCTATTATCCATATTGTGATTGCGAGGATAGGGCCATTCTCTTCACCCGCTTGGTTCGTGATTTACTCGGTTTGAAGTGCATCTTGATTTACTATCCTGGCCATCTAGCCTCAGCAGTATGCTTTAATCAGCAAGTGAATGGAGATTACATCTCACTGAATGGAAGTAAATTTATCGTATGTGATCCAACATACATTGGTGCTCCTATAGGAGTAACCATGCCTAATATGGATAATAAATCAGCAAATGTTATATTAATAGAATAAAAATAGTATTATTTTCAATACTTTAACTTTAGAAAGTTGTTTATTAGTATTAATCTTCATACCTTTGCAGTATGTAAAATCAAACATAATGAAGAAATACAAAGTAAAAGAGGTTTTACAGTTACTTAAGGATGATGGATGGTATTTAGCAAGGACCAAAGGAGACCATAGGCAGTTCAAACATCCTAACAAACCAGGTACTGTAACTATAAGGGGAAAAGAAAGCGAAGTCTTAAACCAATTTCTCCTTAACAGCATTTGGCATCAAGCAGGGTGGAAATAGTCCACTCTACTTGATACCTCAAACCGATTTTACTAGATAAAGAGATACAACTATAAAACAAAAGTTATGGAAAAAATCATTGTAAACGTAGCATGGTGTGACAAAAACTTTGGTGGCACACTTGGCGACAATGTACCCGGTGCTGTGGTCTTTACCGCTCGTACGTTTGCGGAATTGCAAAAGGAAGCTAAGGAATCTTTAGAATTTCACGTAGAAGGACTACTGGAAGACGGTGTAGATGTTCCACAATGGCTCAAAGATGGCGATTACGAATTTGTCTATAACTATCAAGACATTTCAACCTTACTTCGTGCTTACGAGCCTTACATCTCCTTGGCTGCAATTAGCCGTGCATCTGGTATCAATCAAGGACAATTATCGCATTATGCCAATGGGCTTAAGAAGCCACGCCCAGAACAACGTAAGCGCATTGTTGCTGGATTGCATAAAATTGGTAGTGACTTGCAAGCTGTCAGATGCTAATTTTTAGCAATCTCTTATTAGTAAACTGCCGATAACGTGCGAAAGTTTGTATTTTTAAGCATGTTTTCGCACGCTATCGGCATGATTCTTGACTTACATCAATTCAAATCTAGCATTAAATCGCTCGGCAAGAATATCTTCATATCCTTCGATTTATGCCCAGGAGTTTCTTTTAGGAACAAGACAAGATGTACTTCCTGCCCTTTCTTTAGGAAAGGCAAGTACTTAGCTTTTTGTGCCAAAACATCCATGAGTCTGTCGGCATCCTCATCATGCGTCCATTTACACTCTCCTATCAAGATGTGCTTCTTATCAATGGATTCTGCCACAACATCCAACTCTACCATCTGTCCATCCTTATCCTCAGGTGGGAATATCTTGCCCCACCAACGAGATGCCACATTATAGGCGACACCATCAATGATATTGCCACTCACATATTCTCGACAAAGCAATTCCCAACATTGCCCAATAAACTGTGGGAGTTGTTCTTGAACCACTTGCATCACAGTATCCATCTTTCCCAATTCCAAGATAGAACGATAAGGAACGATAAACTGATAATGAAAGCGCAGAAGGGAGTCATTGATGTGATAAATTCCTTTTTTACTCTTCTTGGGGCTTTCACCAAAAGGAACCTCACGACTAACATATCCCAAGTCTCTCAGTTTGCCTAAAGGTTCGGAGATTGCACTGCTGTCTTTCCCTGCCCTAGTGGCTATCTCAGACAACTTATTGGCACCATTGCCAATGATTGTCAACAGAGTGGAAGCTTGAACTGTATCTCGCATATCGTCTCGAAGCAAGCGCTGCGGTTCTTCTATCAGAGGACCCTGAGAGTCTAAAAGCACCTTGCGAATAGCCGTCAGCATATCAGGATAGTCTCTACGCAACTCCCAATAACGAGGCACACCTCCCCAAATGGCATATTCCTCCACAGCCTGCATAGCATCACATTCCATGGCAATCCTCATATATCGAGCAGGTACTGGTTGCATACGGATGATTTCATTGGCAAGTCCATAGAGGGGAGCTTGTCGATTGAGCACGTATCCATGCATCAACTGTTGCGAAGAACCGCACAGCACTAGATCAAACTTCAGAGTTTTCTCATTGAGAAGTTTCTGAATGACTGAAGGAAGAACATCACAGCTCTTTACCAGATAAGGAAATTCATCCAAACATACCAAGATACGTTCTGAAAGTTGGTTATTCAACCTTCTGAAAAGAGACTCCCAATCGGGATAAATCACCTTGTCAAAGTCTTGTACAACAGAAGCTACAGCCTTAGAAAAAGCTGCTCGTTGAACAGACTCCGCCGATGTATCGCTCAAGAAATAAATCGTTTGTTGTCGTGCATTGACAATATGCTTGATAAGCTTAGATTTACCTATTCTACGCCTACCATAGATGACGATAAACTGAGTTTCATCCCTTTTGAGAGCTTCGTTGATTCGCTCTAGTTCTGCATTTCTATCTATCAGTTTTTTAAACTCCATACGTTTTTCCTTTAAGAATATCTTGCACAAAGATAATCTTTCTCAAAGATATTCGCAAGTTTTTGGTTCTCAAAGTATTATTTATTACAAAACTTTAACCAAAAAAGACTATTACAACACTATTTCCACTACCTTATCCACCTCTGCAGGTACTTTATCAAGACACAAAACTACGCCTCCCTCGCACTTCTGCACCTTTACTTTTTTCTTGCTAGCGAAATCAAAGGCTGTCTTAATCTTGCGATTACCCATTGGCAAGAAGAGGCTTTTATCCTGCAAGTTGAGGATATGAACGAAGAGACGATTGCCTTTCTGAGTGGTTACACCCCAATCATGAGGAGCAATGATTCCTCCACGAGTGCCATAGATAGTCTCGCCGTAAGTCTTCATCCACTCTCCCATCTCTGCCAAACGCTCCAAGGCGATGGCTGGGAGCT
>CAVKNU010000212.1:0-4087 GCA_963657465.1 Lachnospiraceae bacterium | reverse complement strand
AACATTATCGGTTTCCTCCTGATTGCCGTAGTGCTGATAGGTTTCAGCTGGTACACTCAGCCTAGTGCTGAAGAACAGAGAGCGGCATTCGTTCAGGACTCCATCGCCAAGGCTAAACATGCCGAGATGGAACAGGCTAGCAAAGCTGCCGCTGCTAAGCGCCAGGCTGATGCCAAAGCCAAGATTGAGGCTGACTCAACCGCCCTCTTCTATTCGGCATTGAAAGGTCAGGCTCAGAAAGTCGTTCTCAAGAATGAGAAAGTGGAACTTACTCTCAACACCAAGGGTGGTACTGTAGAGAAAGCTGTCATCAAGGGCTACGTAGGCCATAACATCCAAGTGAAGGATGGATCTGCCGACCAAAAGAACGTGACCCTCTTCGATGGTGCCGACCAAAGTCTCAAGTTTATGCTAGAGGCTAAGGAAGCCAACATCATCACCAGCGACCTCTATTTCACACCTTCTAATGTCACCGACTCAACAGTCACCATGACCGCTGTGGCTGGCGAAGGCAAAACCCTCACCATGACTTACACCCTCGGCAAGGACTACATGCTTCACATGAGTCTCCAAGCACAGGGTATGGAAGGATTGTTCTCTCCAAACTACAACAAGATGGATGTTGACTGGAGTGACAAGGCCCGTCAGCAAGAGCGTGGTTTTATGTTTGAGAACCGTTATACAACCCTTACTTATCATGACGTAGAGGGTGGTACTGACCACTTGAACGAGGGTAGCGAGAAAATCGATGAAAAGATAGATGAGACCATTGACTGGGTGTCTTTCAAGAACCAGTTCTTCTCTGCCATCATCGTAGCTAAGGACAACTTCGACAAGGATGCCTTCATGACCTCTATCCCTCAGGAGAAAGGCTCAGGTTACTTGAAGCAGTTCCAAGCTAAGATGAAGACCGCTTTCGACCCAACAGGTAAGAAGGCGTCAGAGTTTGAGTTCTACTATGGTCCTAACGACTTCCAGATTCTCAAGAACACCGAGAAGGAAAGCACCTTCAACAAAGATTTGGAATTCCAAAAGCTCGTATATTTGGGATGGCCTATCATCCGCTGGATCAACCGTTTCTTCACTCTCTATGTGTTCGATTGGTTGAGCAAGGTATTCCCTATGGGTATCGTATTGATTCTTATCACCCTTCTCTTGAAGCTCATCACCTATCCTATGGTGAAGAAGAGTTACATGAGCAGTGCTAAGATGCGCGTATTGAAGCCAAAGCTCGATGCTGCCACAGCACAGTTCAACAAGCCTGAGGACCAGATGCAGAAGCAGCAGGCGATGATGGCTGAGTATGCCAAGTATGGCGTAAGTCCACTGTCAGGATGTATCCCAATGTTGATTCAGATGCCTGTATGGGTTGCGATGTTTAACTTCGTGCCTAACGCCATCCAACTTCGTGGTGAGCACTTCCTCTGGATGAACGACTTGAGCACCTACGACCCAATCTTCGAGTGGAACACCAACATCTGGTTGATTGGCGACCACTTGAGTTTGACCTGTATCCTCTTCTGTGTGGCAAACCTCCTCTACTCTTGGATGACGATGCGCCAGCAGAGAGACCAGATGGTAGGTCAGCAGGCAGAGCAGATGAAGATGATGCAGTGGATGATGTTCCTCATGCCATTGATGTTCTTCTTCATGTTCAATGACTACTCATCAGGTTTGAACTTCTACTACTTCATCTCCCTGTTCTTCAGTGCCGCTATCATGTGGACACTCCGCAAGACTACAGACGACGAGAAGCTCCTCGCTATCCTTGAGAAGCGTTATCAGGAGAACAAGAACAACCCTAAGAAGGCAAGCGGATTGATGGCAAGAATGCAAGCTCTCCAGGAGTTGCAGCGCCAGCAGCAAGAAGAACTGATGCGCAAGCAGGCAGAACTTAACGAGAAGAAAAAGGATCTCGGAAAATAAAAAAGAAAGTCCGTTTTTGTAGCAGGACAAAAGAGTGTAATGGATAACTTCAATAAGTATTCGTTACACTCTTTTTCTATAAGTCAGCTTTTTCTTTAAACAATTATATATAATAAGGTATAGACAGATTATGAAAGGGAAGATATACATTCAAGAAATCGACTCTCCTATCGGCAAACTGCTGATAGGAGCCTTCGATGGCAAGTTATGTCTTTGTGATATGAAATGCAACAAACATTTGGATCGGAACATGAATCGCATCAAGAGATACTTGAATGCAGAATATGTAAACCAAGATGATATTGAAGTCTTGTCCAAGACTCGCCAAGAGCTAACAGAATATTTCGCTGGTACTCGCAACACCTTCGACATTCCCCTACTCCCTTCAGGAACAGACTTTCAGAAGAGCGTATGGCAAGCCTTGCTCAGTATCCCATACGGAGAGACCGTAAGCTATATGCACATCGCCAAACTAATAGACAATCCGAAAGGTGTACGAGCCGTAGCACAAGCCATCGGCAGCAATTCCCTCTGCATCCTCATCCCTTGCCACCGTGTGATAGGCACCAATGGCAGTCTGACAGGCTTTGCAGGAGGCTTAGATGCCAAGACGACACTGCTAAAAACGGAGGGAATAAAGATATAAAAGAAAGGAAAAAATATGAATGAACTAGATAAGATGCGTAGTGAGCAACTATATGACTATGGTGCTCCAGAGGTACAAGCGAGTTGGGTACATGCCAGGACATTGTGTGCCAAGTTGCAGACAATGACCGTACACGATGAGGGCTATCGTGAGATTATGGAAGACCTCATCCCAGGTTTCCCGAAGTCATCAGAGATAATGCCGCCATTCCATTGTGACCATGGCAGCAGCATCACCATCGGCGAACACACTTTCATCAACTACAACTGTACGATGCTCGATGAGGGTCTCATCAAGATAGGCAACCATGTGCTCATCGGTCCCAACTGTTCCTTCTATACCCCTCAACATCCAATGGATTATATGGAGAGAAGGAAAGCCACCGAGACGGGTCATCCGATAACTATCGGCGATGACACGTGGCTTGGTGGCAATGTCACCATCTGCCCAGGAGTAACCATCGGCAACCGTTGCATCATTGCAGCAGGCAGTGTAGTGGCAAAGGACATTCCCGATGACTGCATGGCAGCAGGTAATCCTGCGGTAGTGAAGAAGAGATTAAACAAATAAGAAATAAAGAATAAGAGAAATTATGAAGAAAATATTATTATCACTTCTCGCAGCTATCGGACTAGGCTCCGCTAGCTGCTCTGCACAAGGAGGGCAAGCAGCAAACACAAAAGCAAACACAGCTTCTTCTGACGGCATCACCGTTTTGGCACCACAAGCCTTCATCGACCAAGCCAAGGCGGATGCCTCTGCCATCATCCTCGACGTACGAACTGCCAAGGAATATGCCGATGGACATCTCGCTGATGCTCAGAACATAGACTTCCTTGATACAAAGGCTTTCAAGAAAGGAATTAAAAAGTTCGACAAATCGCATACCTACTACGTTTATTGCCGCAGTGGACGACGTAGCCATGGGGCTTGCTTTAAAATGCAGAAGCAAGGATTCAAGGTATTTGATATGGAAGGTGGCATCCTCAATTGGATGAAACTCGGATTACCTACAGTAAAATAAAAATTTTTGATGTAGATAATACGATGCCATTGGATATTGCTAATCCTATAATTGAGAGAATTGCAGGACTTTTGGGATAGTAACAAGAAATCAGAAACATTACAACTCAATAGTCCTGCTATAACCATTGTTGCCTCTTACATCAACCTCGTGTTCATTCCAACTATATATGTATTTATATTCAGGAGGTAAGATGATGTTACCTCTTCTGTCCAATAGCCCATACAAAGGTTTCAGTGTTCCTATCCTACATTCGGCATAATCACCTCTAAAATCAGAAATGTAAGAATAGATTGGTTTCACGATAATATCATCATCCACTCGTAATCCCCATCGCTCTTCTTGCTCGAACGGTTTTACATTCTCCAGATATGCCTTCAATTGCTTGGCGGTCATCTTCTTCCTTGCTGTATTCGCTTTCTTCACAGTTATCATTTCATCATTCACAGCGATGATGTTCTGCATCTTCTTCACGTATGGCGGTATGATTC
>CAVKNU010000211.1:0-4143 GCA_963657465.1 Lachnospiraceae bacterium | reverse complement strand
CCTGCCGCATCTTCATGGAGCGCAATCCGCAATTCACGGATTATGAGGAGGTGAAAAGATGCATCCTGAAAGCGGGAAGCGTGAAAAAGGCGGAAGACTTATTGAAAGCAGGATGCATGGAAAAGGAAGGAAATTGGAAATAATATTAAAATAGATAATTATGAAACAAATTACATTTTTATTCTCCGTCATTCTACTATTATGCTCTTGCAAAACATCTGAGAGCACAAACAACAACATTGCGTTGTCGCAAGAGGAAGACATTTATACAACAGGAAGAATAGACACCCTTATGCTGAAATCTAAGTATTTTAACTTTAAGCGAAAGGTGTTTGTACGTTTGCCGCCTTCATACCCATATTATGATGCACAAGACTTTGATGTTATCTATACGACAGATGCCCAAACCATGGAAGAGTTTTTCATGACATGCGCTTGGCCTTTGTTTCAAAATGAACCAAAATGGTATATTGTTGTTGGTATCTGTAGCCCACAAACAGAAACGTATAGCCGCCAAGATGATTTCTTGCCAAACGATAGTGCCACCATTAAAAGTTATCAAGGACACGGAGGACAGGCTGAGAATCTGATGAAATTTGTAAAGGAAGAATTGATGCCTTATATCCGTAACCACTATCGAGTAACAGAGAGGAGCTTAGGTATCGGTCACTCTTTGGGAGCATCCTTTATGATGCAGAGTCTTATAAACTGCGACCCATTTACGGATTACTTCTTCCTCTCTCCTAACATGACTTTTGGCAAGAACAAACTATTGCTTGCGACCCAATTCTGCAATTACAAATTTGATACGAATAAAAATCGCTACCTCTTCTTTAGTGATGCTGGAGAAGAAAGGATTGGTGGAAATTGGAAGTATTGGAAACCAGCTAGAGAAATGGTATATCAGTATCTTGATGCCAAACAGTTGCCAAGCAATATCACATGGAAACGAAAATCTTATTTGGATTGGAGTCATCTCTCATCGTTGCCTATCGCCCTTTATGATGCCTACCAAGGCTATTTTGAGTATCTGGACTCCATCAACTCTTTAGCAGATAAAGATTCGACGGTGTTTTCCAAGAAAGTGTATCGTAAACATATAGAACTTGTTGTAAAAGACGCAAAACAAGAAGTTTACATCACTGGAAATCAAATAGCATTAGGTATGTGGAACCCTGGCTTAATCAAGTTGAAACACATCAATGATTCTGTTCGTGCCATAGACATCGACTTGCATCTACCAGCATTGTTTAAATTTACCCTTGGAGATTGGAATTATGAAGCAAGTTTTGAGAATTCAAATTATGGAGCTAATCTTGAGATAAACAATACTGAGCGAAAGAACTACCGATACATATTAGATGAATGGAACAAAAACGAGTAGGTTCTAAAATATATTCACAATGAAAGTAATTCTCACAACCATAGGCATATCCTTCTGCTTCTTGCCAATGTTCTCACAGAATGCTGGCAAGGATTCGCTTGCGCAAAGCAAGACATTGGAAGAAGTTGTCGTATCTGCATCCAATATCAGTCGCATAGATGACCACCTTGTGATTTATCCTAATGGTCAACAAACACTGGGCTATGCACATGGCGATTACAATATCGCAGCAAACTATGTGAAAGGCAGGAATACTTACACTCTGTTTGCTGGCGAAAACTATGAGCATGTCAACAATACAGAAACTTGGAATCGTGAACAGTATCTCTTTCCTCAATCGGAAATAGACCGCATGACTTATGATAAGATTTCTTCTCGAAATCATCAGGAATACATGCAATTCCGCTATCAAAGCCAGAAGGGACAGAGATATTGGGTCGGCAAGTTTACGCTTGTGAATATTGTCACTCCAAGAAACATCTCTACTGGTTATGCACAAGAAAGCAATTTGACTGACTTCTTCTCAAACATGCGGAAGAAGAGTTTGTCACCCAAGATTGATTTGAACGCAAACTTACCTTTAGGCAATAATCAATCACTCACATTGGGTGTTCACGGAAAGTATTCCGCCAACTCCTACAACCGTCTTTACCAAGAATCTCCTTTTGAGGCAAGAACTGAAGAAGACGAGAAGGCGATGTCGTTCCAACTATCCGCCATCTACAGCTATTTCACAAAAAAGCACTCCATGACCATCGAAGCATATCACTATCATGACATCTGGGATGCTGATTATTCTGGAAATTGTGGCTTGTGGCAACATCTATGGAAAGGCGAGACCTTGGCGTTCTTCTCCTATAATTTCAAGCCAACCAAGAAGGTGGAAAAGAACATCAACAAGAATGTGAACAGCTCTTTGCTAAAAGTGGATTAAAGATAGTTTACAATCTATTCTTCTCTGCATTACCAGCGCCTGTACCCTTGTACTTGCTATTAGCTGTATTGAAACGATAGCGTACGACCAAGCCGATGCAACGATAATATTCATAGCAATCTTTGGTAATAGAAGTTCGACTGCCATAAGTTGTCCATCGCTCCTTGCTCTGTCTGAACAAATCGTTGGCAAACAGGCTAACCTGCCAAGCTTCCTTGCAGAATGTCTTGGAAAGGCGAATGTCCATCTGACTATATGGCTTCGTATATTGCAAACCATCATGCACACTGGTGCGATATTTCATATTCAGATAAGCCTTTATGGTCTTGCTGATTTCAAAGCGATTATTGCATCTAAGTCGGAAACTCGGCTTGCTCGTAATGCCTTCGATGTCGAATCCTGCCGTACTAAGAAAAGTCTGGCTATAGTCCATCTCAAACATCGGATTATACCAACCGAAACGTGGCTCTGCCACCAAAGAAGCATACAAATCCTGCTCATTAGAGAAATTCAAGCTTCTTTGGAATATGATGTCCTTACCTTGGTAAAGTGTCGATGTCCAAATCATTGGCTTGTCTATATAGCTGTAACCTGCGTTGAGGGAAAGCCATTTGTAAACGACATTCAAGTCGATGTTGCTGATGACGCAAGGACGCAAATAAGGATTGCCTCCTTCATACAAGTATCGATTGTCGTATTGCACCTCGTTGCGAAGACTACTATAATTAGGGCGTTTCGTCTTATTGGTATAAGCCAAGGTTGTGTTCCATTTGTTCTTGTTCCATGACAGGGAGATGGATGGAAACCAATTTGAATACTTGCGGCTTGGATCTTCCTGCCATTCGCCAAACGAATAATAATCAGACCACACATGCTCATATCTAAGCCCTGCATTCAGCGACAAATTACCAAGCGGCATTGCATATTCTGCAAAACCTGCCAGATTTCGTTCCTTGATTTCTGTATTCGAAGCATCCACAAGTCCTTCCTCATTGACATAACTACCCTTTATCTGTGAAGAAGTCAACTCCGTACCTATATGAAACGAACCTTTCCATATCGGATATGAAAACATCAGTTTGCCCGCAAGCATCTTGCTATGTTGGTCATTGCGAGTGTGAACATCACGGCTTTCTACATCATCACTAATTTCAGAAGTGCTCATATCCCTTCTTTGCTTCTTGCTGACATACGTTCCATTGAAATCTATTCCGAGTTTGCCCATCTTTCCCAAGTAGAAAGCATTGAGATTGTGAGTTGGACCAAAGTCAGTTCTCTCATCTAGAAACCTGTCAATATAACCTATCCGCTCCCCATTTTCAAAGATTTCCTGATAGTTATTCAGCGTATAACCTTTGCCTGTCGCATCATCGTATTCATACGTCATTCCCAACGAGTTACTTTCATCAAAAGTATAGTCGAACCCAACTTTTGCATCAGAACTTTTCGTGCGATAAGCCATCGGGCAAGCTTGCACCACCGTTATCTCCTTCGAGCCATGGAGTTGGTTGGTAAGCGTGTTCTCAAAACTATGTGGCATAGAAATTAACCAAGTCTCACCAAACACCTCCAACTTGTCTGTATGATACCCAAGTCCTAAATCTTCATATCCTGCCCAATACTTGTTGTAGGATGTTTGCGCATAGTTCTCGCCACTCCAACCTTCACCTTGCTTTTTGATAGTCTTGATTCGTATCACGGATTGAACAGAGGCATCATACTTGGCACCAGGGGCGGTGATGAGTTCTACGCTTTTCACTTCATTGGATTTCAACTGCTCCAGTTCCGAATTGCTTCTCACTTGCTTGTTGTTGATGTAGATAAG
>CAVKNU010000210.1:0-4146 GCA_963657465.1 Lachnospiraceae bacterium | reverse complement strand
CAACGACCCCGAGATTACAAATCACGTGCTCTGGCCAACTGAGCTAAAGAGGCAATCTTTACAGCCGCAATACGGCTAAGTTTTCACCTATCGGAAAACGGCTGCAAAGATACAACTATTTTTTGAATCTCCAAAATTTTTTCGGAGTTTTTTTATCTATTACGCAATTTTTCTTTAAATTTGGTCAGTTGAACCTTCATAGAATCTACTGCCTGATCGATTCCCTCCTCGAAAGTATCGCATGTCTTCTCCACAAACAAAGAGCTTCCAGGAACTGCGACCTCCAAGTGGACTTCCTTATTCAAAGCAGTAGCAGGCTTTACGACCTTTAATTGCACCTCTACTTTCTGTATATCTTCATAAGTTTTTTCCAACTTGGCGATTTTCTTCTCGATAAACGCCTGTAACTTCTCGGTAGCGTCGAAGTGAATCGACTGAATCTTAATTTCCATAGTGACCTCCAATTTTAAAAGGTTATGCCCGTGGATGGGCTTCAATATAAACTCGTTTTAACTGCTCAAATGTCGTATGCGTATAAATCTCCGTTGTGGAGACGCTCGCATGACCAAGCAATTTTTTCAAACTTTCTATGTCTGCACCATGATTCAACATTGCCGTAGCAAACGTGTGCCTCAACACATGCGGACTTCGTTTCTTCAACGAGCTAACTCTTGACAAACCTTCCCTCACGATACTCCTCACAGACTCTGCCGACATTCTTGTCCCCTTGCAAGTGAGAATCAAAGCTGGAGAATTGCGTTTTACTTGCGCATCTCTCAAGCTCATATATTCGCGAAGAGTTCTACTTAGCTCATTGCCGAAAGGTATGACACGTTGTTTATCTCCCTTGCCCGTAACTTTCAATTCTCGATTTAGAAAATTCACATCTTCATCATCGAGCCCCAACAGTTCCGACAAGCGCATCCCTGTTTCATAAAACAGCATTATAATAGTACGTGCACGTACATTTTCATAATCATCGCCCCACTGTTGTTTATCCAACAACTCGTCCATTTCGCTTTCCTTCAAGAATTGCGGTAATGGCTTGCTCTTCTTAGGGCTTTGGATGCGACAAACGGGATCCACATCTACATAATGTCTCAATTTTGCAAATCGAAAAAAGGAACGCAAAGCGCTCAATCGTCGGCTGACAGACGTAGCAGAGTTGCCTTTGTCCACCATTGCCTCCATCCAATTGCGAATGACATCAGCATCAACGGTCTCCCATGTCATCGTATCAGATAAGTTCTTGAAATACGCCTCAAAAGCATTTAAGTCATCAGCGTAACTACCTACAGTCCGTTCCGAGCGATTCAGCTCGCATTTCATGTAGTCCAAAAACTTATCTATACTCAACATAACGTTGCTCATTATCTTTTTCGGCAACGAATATACGGAATTTTATTCAAACTACCAAATTTTTTGAGGATTTTTTACTTTTCAGTTCCTCAAAGAGGATTTTTTTGAGATTATTCCTCGTTTGCACGCAACTGCTGTACGTAGATGGCGTGTTCCATCTTGAGACGCTTCAAAACAGATGGCTTGTCATACTGCTGACGAGCGCGAAGCTCCTTAACAACACCTGTCTTTTCAAACTTTCTCTTAAACTTCTTGAGAGCTCTCTCGATGTTCTCACCGTCCTTAACTGGTACAATAATCATTTTGTTTTGCTTTTAATTTATTATGTTAAACTTATGTTATATTCTACGTCAAAATGGCATGATGCCACAATTTGCGGGTGCAAAATTACATCTTATTTATCAAATAACCAAGATTTTAGGCGATTTTTTGCAAGAAAAGGCTCATTTTATCTGTTTTACACCTATTTTTCAAGCAAAAACAAGTTTTTAGCCTCGCCCTACGGCTTGAAACGAGCGTTTTAGGACGAGAACTAAGAAACATCTTAACCCAGAGGCTTGGTAGCAACTTTGAGCCATGCCTTCTCCTCTTCATTAAGATAAGGAGAAAGTTTGTCATACACTTCCTGATGATAAGCATTGAGCCATGCCAATTCCTCCGGCAAGAGCATATCGAGGTCTATAGGTTTAGTGTCAATCGGACAGAGGGTCAACGGTTCCATCTGCAGGAACTTGCCAAACTCCGTCTCCATATACTCTTTTATCAAGATTGTATTCTCTGTCCTCACTCCAAACTTGCCTGCAAGATAAAGTCCTGGCTCGTCAGTCAAGGTCATGCCGGCACGCAATGGGGCAGGCATCCACTCCATACGAATCTGGTGAGGTCCCTCATGCACGTTGAGGTATGAGCCGACGCCATGTCCCGTGCCATGCAAGAAGTTATAGCCCTCACGCCACATACACTCCCTGCCCACAGCATCTAGCTGTGTGCCGGAAGCTCCGTCAGGGAACTTCACCAACTCCAACTGAATATGCGCCTTAAGAACCAAGGTATAGACATGCTTCATCTCCTCTGTGACAGGTCCAAGGGCGATGGTACGAGTAATATCCGTGGTACCATCCTGATACTGAGCACCTGAGTCGATAAGAATCAGCCCCTCAGGCTCCAAAGGAATATCGGTTTCTTGTGTAGCCTCATAATGCACGATGGCGCCATGAGCAGCATAACCAGCTATCGTATCAAAGGAGATGTCACGGAAGAGGTCTTGTTCGGCACGCAGACCAGTCAACTTCTTATCAATGGAAATCTCCGTCTGACCACCAGCCTCAACGGCAGGAACCAACCACTTCAAGAACTTGACCATTGCCACACCATCGCGAAGCATAGCACGACGATAGCCGGCAATCTCCGCAGCATTCTTCACCGCCTTCATAGCCGGTATTGGTGAAGTGGCAGAGATTATCTCATGGCATTTCACCGCTTTCCAAAGATAATAACTGGTTTCATTGCCATCCAGCAGGATATTGTATTCAGAATAAGCCTTGAGCCCCTCTTCCACCTTATTATATTTATATAGGGTAATGCCATTCTCTTCAAGATAGGCCTTCACCTCGACAGAAACCTTCTTCTCATCCACAAAAAGACTCACCTTATCGGAAGCAATCAAGAGATACGAAACGAAGACGGGGTTGCAATGCACATCGGTTCCACGCAAGTTGAGCGTCCAGGCGATGTCATCAAGTGCTGATACTAAGATGCCGTCAGCATGCAGGGCATGCAAAGCCTTGCGGATACGGGACAACTTGGACGACACGGTCTCACCGGCATACTCCAAAGGCTGAATCTCAACAGGATTCTCTGGTATGGAAGGACGGCCGGTCCATATCTGCTCCAAAGGATCGAAATTGGTGCGTACGGTGATGCCACCCAACTTACGCAAGTCGGCGACAAGTGCCGTGGTGGCGTTATAAGAGTTCACCATTCCGTCCAGACCAACCTCTGAGGTTGCATCACCAGAGGTCGAATCTTCACCCAGCTCCTTCGCCAACCACTCCGCTATGGTAGGCGTTCCTTCTATCTTGAGTTTCATCAGTTGATACTCAGAGCCTTGCAATTGTTCCTCTGCGGCGAGGAAGTAACGTGAGTCCGTCCATAAGGCAGCTGAGTGCATGGTGACTACAGCCGTACCAGCCGAGCCATTGAATCCCGAAATCCATGCTCTACCCTGCCAATGGTCTGCCACATACTCGCTCTGATGAGCATCCGTACTAGGGAAGATGAACGCCGCAAGATGCTCACGCTTCATCACCTCCCTCAAACTAGCCAATCTTTGATTGATAACATTTTCCATATTTCTTCGTTTAAAATCCAAATTAAAAGTTGAAAGCTCATCGCCTGCAGCCTCAAACCAAGGGCTCTTGTAACCCGTTTTTTTGCCCACTATGCCTCGATTTGAGCAAAGGCGAATGTCCCAATTGCCACTTAGAGATTACAAAGATAATAATTTTAAGAATTAACAACAAATTTAAGCGGAAAATAATGCACGATTTACATTACTTTTTATTAATTTTGCGGTCGGAAAGGGAAAAGAAGAGTTTTCCGGCTCTTTTTACTCCCCATAAGAAGAAAGCTGTAAGTTTCGCCAGCTCCCCAACTAGGAGCGAAGCGGGCTGAGCCTCCTTCCAGCCAAGAGAAAAAGATTATAAACATTTAAATAAAAATTGTAGTTATGAAATTTTTAACTAATGACAAGCTTTTGATCGTCGGTGCCGGCGGTATGATTGGTTC
>CAVKNU010000209.1:0-4152 GCA_963657465.1 Lachnospiraceae bacterium | reverse complement strand
ACCGCTTCTTGTACTACTTGTCTGTTTATGTAAAATCTTTCAAAGAACTCTTTCTTCAATCGCCAAGAGAAACCGTATTTCTCAAAAGCGAGTGCAAAAGTACAACGAATTTCCGAAACAGCAAAATATTTCAACCAAAAAGTTTAGAATTTAACAGTATTTTAACAGTTAAAGACAAGGATGTAGCGATTACAGCATACGACACTTTATTATATACATGCACATGCCTGTGTACGAGCACGAATGTGCTTGCACACGAGCGGGCAGGCGAAAACAATAATGATACAGGAAGAACACGCCTAGCCATTGGAATTTCACACCAAGCCACTCCGATGTAAGTCCGTTGCTCAATTTTTTACGGATAAACGGTTTACACACAGCGGATTAAGTGTAAATTAGCGAAGAAAACACAAAAAGCTAATTTGATATTCGTGCGACAAAAGTCCTATAAAGTTTTCGAAATCCAAACATTATTTGTACCTTTGCAACATAAATTGAGCTATTACATCATGAAAGTTATCGTTTCACAAGAAATAGAAAGTGTATGCCCTACCTTTGTGGGGGCATGTGTGGAAGCTATTGTAGAAAACAGTTCCTACTGCCAAGAACTATGGGATGAGATTCATGCTCTAGGAGAGAAATTCAAGCAAACACTCACCACTGATTCTCTCAAGGACATCAGCGGCATCGCTGCCACGAGAAAGGTGTATCGTGCTTGTGGAAAAGACCCATCCCGCTACCGCCCTGCCTCGGAAGCATTGATTCGCAGAATCTTGCAAGGTAAGGCTCTTTACCAGATTGACACTTTGGTAGATTTAATCAACCTGGCGAGCATTGCCTACGGCTATAGCATAGGCGGCTTTGATGCCGACAAGTTTGAAGGTGACACACTGACCCTCGGTGTGGGAAAAGCAGAAGAGCCTTACGAAGGCATCGGAAGAGGCATGATCAACATAGAGGGACTGCCCGTTTATCGAGATACCAAAGGAGGCGTAGGTACGCCTACCAGCGACAACGAGCGTACAAAGATAGAGATGAAGACCACTCATCTTATCGTACTCATCAATGGGTATGACGGCAATGAAGAACAAGCGCGTGCCAATGCTGAGTTCATCCAAGAGCTTCTCAGAAAATACTGCAACAGCGATGGAGGTTCATACTACATCTACCAATAAATGTCTAATCAACAACTACAAACATTATAATATGAGAAAGAAAAAATTATCATGGGCGTTAACAGCCCTAGCCATGATGTGTGCCACAGCCACTCATGCTCAGAAATTCGAAGACTATTTTGAAGACAAGACACTTCGTCTCGACTACATCGTTGCCGGCGATAGCGTCAATCAGTCCATCTATTTCGAACAGGCCTACAGCAACCCTCAGTGGGCGGGCAGAAAGACTCGCCTTGCTGAGAAATACCTGAATGGCAATGGACAAGTTACCGTATATGAGCACGGCACAAACCATGTGCTCTACGTCAACACCTTCTCTACCCTATTTCAGGAGTGGCAGTTGACTACCGAGGCCAACCATCTGCAGAAAGCATTTGAAAGCAGTTTTATCGTTCCATTCCCAAAGAAGACTGTTGACGTCAGCATCACACTGACCGACACACACCAGAAAGTAACCGCAGAGCTTCGCCACACCGTAGATCCAACAGACATCCTGATTCGCCCACTGGGTGACAACGGCATACCTTATAAATATACGCTGAAGAGTGGCAACACTGCCGACTGTATCGACTTGGCCATCGTAGCAGAAGGCTACCGTGCCGACCAAATGGACAAATTCTACGCAGATGCCCAAAGAGCCACAGACGCCATCTTCGAGCGCGAGCCATTCAAGTCTTTGAAAGGACAATTCAATGTAGTGGCTGTGGCAGCTCCATCCCTGGACGAAGGTCCTAGCATCCCACACGATGGAAAGTGGAAGCGCACGATGGCCAACTCACATTACGACACATTCTATTCAGCTCGCTATCTCACAACCAGCAAAATCCATAAGATTTACGATGCCTTGAGCAATGTACCATTCGAGCAGATTATCGTATTGATCAACAGCAACACCTATGGCGGAGGTGGCATTTACAACCAGGTAACCCTTTCTACATCAGACCACCCTACCTTCAAGCGTGTACTCGTACACGAGTTTGGTCATGGTTATGCAGGACTTGGCGACGAATACAGCACAGACGAGTATGCACCTATGTATCCTAGCGATACCGAGCCTTGGGAGCCTAACCTTACCACACTGGTGGATTTCAAGAGCAAATGGGAAGATATGTTGCCAAAGGGCACCAAAATCCCTACCCCACTTGCCAAGTTGCCTGACCACAAGGGAGCATTATCAGCCAAAGACCAGAAGAAGCTCAACGATGCCACTACCAAGTTAGGCGTGTTCGAAGGAGCAGGCAACCAGAGCAAGGGTTGCTATCGCCCTGCACAAGTATGCCGCATGCGCATCAACGAAGTAGATGACTTCTGCCCTGTCTGCCAACGCGCCATCAAGCGCATCACAGACTTCTATACGGGTAGATAATCTCGCAACACTACATAAAACAAAAAAAACAACCCTCCGTCCCCGTTTGAAGAGATGGAGGGTTGTTTTTATCTTATTTTCTTTATATATATAATATAAGGTATTATTATATTAAGGTATTACTTCTTATTATTTTTCAATTGCTGGTCCCATTTCAAGAGGCGATTGTATTCTTTCTTGGTGATTCGCATAAAACTACCATGCTGAGGAGCAGTCACGCCCTCAATATCCACAGGGTCGGAGAAACTGCGAAGATACTTGTTTGCCTTGCAAATGCGATAATGCTTAGGATGGTCACTATACTGAATGTAAGCCACGCGCCATGTATCATCGCCTATCAATTGGAAAGCACTGCTACCCTCACACATCTTATTGCCTTCGAAACTTACGAAGTCATCCTCTACAGGTGCTCCCCAACCATGGGTAAGATATTTACTGGTCGCAGTAAATATACCACGATGTCCACCTTCTTTTTTAATCAACATGTGATAAAGTCCATCACTCTTCAGATAATTGATGTCGCAATCAATCGTAGCATATCCCCAATCGAAAAGCAGTTTAGGAGTAGTCAGTTTCGTGAAACTCTTATCAGCATAGCTATAATACATACGGTCGTACTTCTCCTCTGGACGGTTGAGCATAGAGTAATAAATCATGTATCCGCCACGTTCCCCATTCTCCCACACATAATCTGGGTCCCAAAATATCTGAGGGGCCCATACTCGGTTGATGGTGCTCCAATCCTTATAAGGAGAAGTGGCAGTAGCAGCATCACAGAAATTCTGCATGCCCTTGCGAAAATCGAACGTAACACTTGTCCAATGAATCAAATCCTTGCTCTTCAAAAGGTCAATTCCATAATTATCCCAAATATGGCTTTTTGCCACACACATGTCGGTGGTAACCATCAAATAACCTTTTCCATTCTGCATGCGGGTAATATAAGCATCACGAGTACCTCCTTCAATGCGAGCATGCTCCTTAGGATCAAAGATGGCCTTTCCCTCATTAATATCTTGATAATGGTAGCCATCACGCGACACAGCATACGCCGTATACTCTCCCTTATCACTCATGTGACAATATAGATAACCATAATCACCCTTTTGTAGGTTTTGAGCTTGCGTCGGCATAAAGGTAGCCAATGCAAGAAGAATCGTAGATAGTTGTTTCTTCATTTTCAGATTGCTAGTTTAATTGTTATATACGTTAAGTGTCAGTTTACACTTTGACTGCAAAAATACGCTTTTTCCTTGAAAATACCAAACTATCCATGGTATATTTCTACATAAATTTCAATTCATCACAAAAAACATGCATTCAGCTTACACTTTGATAGATATTCACACAAATTTCATACAAGAATGATAGCATCTTAAAAATATTAAAGCAAAATGATTTATTTTTCTTTATTTTTCTAACAATTTGCAGTAACTTTGCAGCAGTTTTAGAGCAAAACGTTATAATATCAACCAATATTAGGACATCATGCTTAACTATAAAAGATAATAATAATAGTATTTAATTATATAGGAGAGATTAACATGAAAAAGATCGAAGCAATCATCCGTAAGACTAAGTTTGAGGATGTAAAGGAAGCATTGCTTGCCG
>CAVKNU010000208.1:0-4157 GCA_963657465.1 Lachnospiraceae bacterium | reverse complement strand
AGGAGGACTGCTATATGAAAGTATTAATGTTTGGATGGGAGTATCCTCCTCACGTATTTGGTGGTTTGGCTACTGCTAACTTTGGTATATCCCAGGGACTTCATGCCCAGGGGGATGTGGACATCACATTGTGTCTGCCACATCCTTTTGGTGATGAAGACCGTAGTGCGGCTAAGATAGTCGCAATGAATAGTGTGCCTATCGCTTGGCGTGATGTTGATTTCGACTATGTACAGCAACGTGTGGGCAATATCATGGATCCTCATGATTATTTCCGCTATCGTGATCATATTTATGCCGACTTTAACTATATGCATGTCAACGATTTGGGATGTATGGACTTTGCTGGAGGTTATCCTTCTAATCTTCATGATGAAATCAATAACTACTCAGTCATAGCTGGTGTGGTAGCAAGATCAGAGGATTTTGATATTATTCATGCTCACGACTGGTTGACTTTCCCTGCAGGTATTCATGCTAAGAAAGTGAGTGGAAAACCATTGTGCATTCATGTTCATGCTACTGATTTTGACCGAAGTCGTGGTAAGGTAAATCCTACTGTATATTCCATTGAAAAAGATGGTATGGATAATGCCGATTGCATCATGTGTGTATCTGAATTGACTAGGCAGACTGTCATTAATCAGTATCATCAGGATCCACGCAAGTGCTTTGCCATGCACAATGCGGTATATCCATTGAAGCAAGAGTGGCAAGATATTCCTCGCCCAGACCATAAAGGCAAGGAGAAAGTGGTAACCTTCCTTGGTCGAATTACGATGCAGAAGGGACCAGAGTATTTTGTTGAGGCAGCCAACATGGTGCTTCATCGTACTCGCAATGTTCGTTTCTGTATGGCTGGTTCGGGTGATATGATGGATCAGATGATCTATTTGGCTGCAGAAAGAGGTATTGCAGATCGGTTCCATTTCCCTGGCTTTATGCGTGGCAAACAGGTATATGAGTGCTTGAAAGACTCCGATGTCTATGTGATGCCTTCTGTGAGTGAACCGTTCGGTATCTCGCCTTTGGAGGCCATGCAGTGTGGTACGCCTACCATTATCTCTAAGCAGAGTGGTTGTGGTGAAATCTTGACCAACTGTATCAAGGTGGATTATTGGGATATTCATGCTCTTGCCGATGCCATCTATGGAATCTGTCATAATGAAAGTCTTTTCGATTATCTTTCAGAAGAAGGTAAGAAAGAAGTGGATCAGATTACGTGGGAGAAGGTAGGTGCAAGAATCAAAGACCTCTACCTTAAAACCTTAGGATGGAAATAATGTTTAATGTTAAGTGTTAAATGTTAAGTTCAAAATTATAATTAAAAATAAAATAACATGAAAACAATTTGTTTATATTTCGAGATACATCAGATCACTCATTTGAAAAGATACCGTTTCTTTGATATAGGTACCGATCATTATTATTATGATGATTATGAGAATGAGCGTTCTATCAGTGATATTGCTGAACGTTCTTATATGCCTGCTCTTAATGCTTTGCAGGAAATGATAGAGAAGAATGGCAAATATTTTAAGGTCGCGTTCTCTCTCTCAGGTGTGGGCATGGAACAGTTGGAATTGCATGCTCCTCAAGTTTTGGAGAAGTTGCAGGAGTTGAATAATACAGGTTGTGTGGAGTTCTTGGCAGAGCCTTATTCTCATGGTTTGGCTTCACTCATCAATGAGGATAGCTTTGCTTCTGAGGTGAAACGCCAGTGCAACAAGATTGAGGAATATTTTGGTAAACGTCCTACAGTGCTCCGTAACTCTTCTCTCATCTATAGTGATGATATTGGTTTGCAGGCATCTCAGATGGGCTTTGAGGGTATGTTGACCGAAGGTGCAAAGCATGTCTTGGGTTGGAAATCTCCACATTATGTATATCATTGTGCTTTAGCTCCAAAGTTGAAGCTCTTGTTGCGTGATGTTCGTTTGAGCGATGATGTATCTTTGCGTTTCAATAATAGTAGTTGGGATGGTTATCCACTCTTTGCCGATAATTATGTGAACGATATTGCTTCTTTCCCAGAGGAGGAGCAGGTTATTAATATCTTCATGGAATTGTCTGCTCTGGGTATCGCTCAACCATTGTCAAGCAATATTCTTGAGTTCTTGAAGGCGATTCCTACTTGCGCAAAGGAAAGAGGCATTACTTTCTCTACACCTTCTGAGATTTGTAAGAAGATGAAGTCGGTGGGTGAGTTGAATGTTCCTGACACCTTGAGTTGGGTAGATGAGGAGCGTGATGTAAGTTCATGGTTGGGTAATCCTATGCAGCGTGAGGCATTCAATAAGCTGTATAGTGTAGCAGATCGTGTTCGTATAGCCAATGATCCTCGTATCAACCAAGACTGGGATTATTTGCAGGCTAGTAATAACTTCCGCTTCATGACCACCAAACCTAGCAATGTAGGTCTTGACCGCGGCATCTATTCTAGTCCATTCGATGCGTTCACTAACTATATGAACATCTTGGGTGACTTCCTCAATCGAGTAAACGATCTCTATCCAGAGGATGTAGATAATGACCAATTGGAAGGTCTCTTGACAACTATCAAGAATCAAGATGAGGAGATTGAGATGAAAGATAAAGAAATCGTTCGTCTTCAGGCTAAGATTGAAAAGATAGAAAAGGCAGCTGCTAAGCTCCGTGAGAAACCTGTAAAGGAAACAAAGCCAAAGGCTCCTCGTAAAGCTACAGCAAAGAAAACAACTAAGAAGGAAGCTCCAAAAGCTGCAGATGCGGCAGAATGATAAATCCTATAAATCATAAAATAAGCCCTCCGTCAAATTTGGCGGAGGGCTTATTTTATGATTTTATTTCTTTTGATAGACTTTATGCTATTTAGTTTTATTGCTTCATTATTTTTTTGTTGTTGATGATATATAAGCCTGTTTTCAGAGTTTGTATATCTTTTTGTGAAGCCTTGGCCATAAGTAATCTTCCATTTGTGTCATACACATGACCGTTTTCTTTCTTGCTGCTGCCAATATTATTGATGGCAGTTTCGGCAGAACTGGTGGCATTGCACTGGTCTTCATAAGTAGTGTCAAAGCTTTGTATCCAGATCTTACCAGATGTACAAGAAATCTTTGAGTTGTTTTTAAATACCAAGTTGTCAACAAATCTCACATCTATGCCCTTTTTAGCCTTGATTTGTACATTGTCTAAGGTGATGTTCTTAATATGGCTCTCAGGACGCCCTATGAGGAAAATAGCATAGTTGCTGCTCGTGTCGGTAGTCTTCACATTCTGTAGTAAGATGCCATTATAGGTTGGGGTAGTGCTGTCCAGTTCTCTTGCATTTGCTTTGTCTATGGCAGGATTACTGTTGTAATTCTTGTCATAGTAGCAATCCATAGAGAATGGATTCTTCACATTAGTCATTGTGAAGTTGGTGAATCGGAAATCTTCCTCTCCACCACCGCGAAGCGTTGTTACGGTGACTTTATCATCGGCGTAGTTCTGACCAGTTTTCAAGCGAATACCAGCCGTGGTGCCATTCATGCGTATGTTGTCAAACCACACATGTTTGATATTTTTGGTATAGCTGCCTATTGATGCTCCATGACCTGTGCCAAAATCACAATTCCACACATGGATATACTGACCGTCGGAATCAACTACCACATTGTCATCTCCGTTGCTGATATTGCAATTGTAGATATTGACATAAGGTCCCCAGATGGCGATGCCGTCCGTGTTATGAGAGGCTTTGCCTGCGCCAGCTTCTGAGGCTGGTTCACTGACAATAACATCATGGATTGTGGCATGGCTAGCATTACCACTTTTGCTGATGGTGATATTAACGCCTGGCGTGTTTTGTATTTTAAGATTGCGAATCAGATAACGTGAGCCTTTTTCAAAACGGATCATGGCACCAGGATTGAAGGTTTCTTTCTGTTCTCTAGCCAACCACCATCTTGCGCCTTGACCATCGATGATGGATGTTTCACCTTCTCCTTCGATTACAATATCATTTTGCTTTTGATTCTTACAACCTATGAAATTTATTTTGTTTTTGGCATCATGAGCAGCTTTTCCATATTCTGTTAATTTTAAAGTTGCACCTGCACATAAGTGAAGGATAGTCTTTGACTTGATGCTAAGCACTTCAGTGGTGCTGGTCATTTCTGAACCACTTCCAAACA
>CAVKNU010000207.1:0-4171 GCA_963657465.1 Lachnospiraceae bacterium | reverse complement strand
GCTGGCTCTACCCCTTTATGCCTATGCCGGTGAACATCCGGCTTAGGCAAGGCCTTTTGCCTTTACACGTAGTTTTGGCTGGTGGAATACCATGCTTAGGGATACAAAATCCTATATTAAGAGATACGGCGCCCTTGCCGTATCCACATGTTGTATGGTATAGCGAGGGCGCTGCACCTACTATGGTTACCACGGCGGACTGAGCCAACGGTCACCGGCGCCCTGCACGCCCTGAAAGGGCAGATGCACATAGCCCAGGGCAAGCGAAGCGACACCCTGGGTTTATTAGTAACCACACATTGAGCTGCGCCCTGAAGGGGCAACTGCATTAATACACACAACGTTATATTGAAATATAATGTAGCTGCCATTACAGGGCGCACAGGACATATAATGCATCTTAACCCAGGGCGTTGCCCTGGGCTATGTGCATCTGCCCTTTCAGGGCGTTAATAGATACCCACATATTGTATGGTACAGCGGGGACGCTGTACCTACTATGAGTTACCACGGCGGACTGAATGTCCAACGAACACAGGCGCGAAGCGGAAAGGTAAGTCCCAATGAGTACATAGCTCAGGGCAAGCATTCAAAAATTGCGCAAGTTATTTTTACACATTACCCTCAAAGCCAAGCATTTCCGCCTTCTTTTTAAGAGCAATAGCCTTTTCTGCAGCATTAACCTTCTTTATGTACCGACCACTATTTATTTTCTTTATATAGCTGGTAGCCTGTCTTCTCTCAATCAAAGAAAGATAGTTTTCTGACATAGCCCATAAAAGCATGGACTGCCACCAATCTACGGTAATGGCATTTGCTTGAGCGATAATATTCTGCTCTTCTTCATTGTATTTTTCATCCTCTTCATCCTCAGTTGCAAGTAAAGAGATTGGGATTGTTCGACCTTCTATCATATCCTTTAACTCTTCCCAACATTTGGAATTCTTAGTGAATGATCTCGAGTTGTCTTGCTCTAGAAATTCGTTGATCTTTACAACTTCTCTTTCTATTACATCTTCTAATTGCGGCTGAACTTTTTCGTTTTTCCAAATGTAAGTTAAGTTGAGCTGTTGATTGGTTAGATATGATATGGCTGATAGGGTATAAGCAGTGGTTCTTGATTTGAAACCTTTTTGACCGCATCTCTTTTCAAAGCACGCTTCAATATCCTTATACAGAATGCTTAACGCAACTATCTTATGCCAATATGTAGCATCTATTTCGGTTTGTTTTCTTTTTAGTCCAGATAAATAGGAAGCAAAACATTTTTCTCGACTATTACAAGCTAAATGCGGTTTCATATCCCAAATTGTCATCACTTTTGCAATGTCTGTTTTTGTTAGCAATTGCTTCTTTGGGAATTCCGTTTTGAAACTTTTTTCTTCCAAATCACCCAAACTGGCTCGTATATCGGTATATTGCCCTCTCATTCGTTCAAAAAACCATTTCGTGTTGGAGACTGGCGCAATTTCTTCTTTGCTAAGTTTTTCTAACTTAACAAGGTATTCTTCTCCGGAATCAAAGTCGGACAGTTTGATACTTGTTTGACTATTAGCACATTTCGAGATGGATTTTACAATTTCTTCGTATTTCTCTTTATTTTTTACTACGCTAACTTTCATTTGTACGAAAATCTTGCTTAGATCACATCCTGTAGCACAAGCAATGGAGGCTGTAGTTTGCCCACCGTTGACAATTTGCCAATCTTTCAGCTTCGTAATATACTGAATGCGTCCAGTTTGTTTCAACTCAACCTCGCTTGCTGTAGTAGATATACCATTGTTGTAAGAAAAGAACATTTCTGGTGTCTTTTTGATGGTAGTCATAATGCGTTGGTTTACTTTGCTCTTATTGCGTAAGAATGCTCTGACATTCTTCTCTAAGAGTAATGTGCGGTATTGGTTGTATATTTTTGCCAATACGTCTCCTGAGATGATTGCAAGATATGTATCAACACAAGGATTGTCATCTTCGACTTTCAAACATTGAATTTTGGGTGAGATTTGCTCTTTAATTTGTGAATTTTGGTTGGTGACGTAGTATTTTATGTCATTCTCAAAGTCAATTTCTATTTTTCCATTTCCTTGTTTTATCTGGTCTTGCCTGTAAATGCTGGCGATATCCCATATGTGATATTCGTAAATAACCCCATCTTCGTCTTCCGTATGGGTATAGATATTGTTGGAAGAGACAGCGCCATCAGTTAATAGGTAAAACCGAATGACATTGACTTTTCCTTTTGCTTCTCTGACAATATTAATTGCATCTTGGACTTCACCATTAAACTCACTTTCTAGTCCTTTGAATGGTGACTTCTTTTTGATGCACTGGCTATAGAATTCTTGCAGATAATTGAATCCCGTCTTTACCCGGGAGTCGATTCTTGAAGCTAATGGTTTGACATGTATGAAAAGAAAAAGGTCGAGAGATTCTGATTCATCGTTATAATCGTAGGCTGTAAGTTTTGCTCGTCCTTCTGCAAATGTACAGATTTCGGGTGCACTTACTTCATCGCAATCTTCCATGCAGTCCAAGTAATATCTGGCCATTTCTGTTTCGAAGTCTGTTTCATTTGTTTCGGCTAAGTCTTGAACCGTTTCGGCAACGTATTGTGCAAACTCTTTTATGTTCATGATGTCGGTATTTAGATATAATAATGTATTAGACAAAAAGGTATGACGAATAAGTACATAACCTTTTTTTACAGGACTATTGGCAAGTGTATGTCCCCATGCGTCCCTATACCAGTTTCTCCACGTCAGCACTGGAAAGCGAAGTGGCGACGGAGACTTGTTCTGGCGTGAAACCTGCATCAAGCATACGCTTTGCTGTGGCAAGTTTCTCCTCATTAGCACCTTCGGCTCGTCCTTCCTGATAACTGTCGTATTGCAGGGTCTTCTCTACCCTCACGCTGTCCCAGAACTTATCGTACGCACGCAACTCTTTTTCGGTGAAAGCCGATACATTCACTTCTTCCAACGCCTTGCTGATATCCGGGTCATTGAGCAGGTCGGCAGGGGCTTCCTGGGTATTGGCATCTATTTCGGTAAGGAAGCGAAGCCAGAGTACCATCATGCGCTTGTCAGAGATGCAGTGTGGAGTGAACTTGGGCAATTCGATGAAGGTGAAGTGCAACCCCTCTATCACCTTGTCGCTGTTCTTGTCATGCACGATGCGATAGTTGTGTATGAACCTGTCGGGCATATCGTGCTCGAATATGTCGTTCACGAGGTTGAGGGAGTATACGGGCTGCAGCTCGCTGTATTTCTCGTTCTTCATCGCCTGCGTGACGTATAGCTTGGAGGCATTGAAGAGCACACGCTGCTTGAAGGAGTTACTCCACTCCATCTGCATCTCAACACAGAATTTTCTGCCCGTAATATCTTCACATAGCACGTCCACAATGGAGTTCTTGTGTTGGTAGAGTTCTGGCACAAGTTCGGTGGGCAAATACTGGATTTTCCGTATTTGCTCGTCCTCGCCAAGTGGCAGCAGGGCATTGAGCAAGCTCGTCAACAAGTCGGGATGCTTGCCAAAGATTTTCTTGAAGGTCAAGTCTGCCTTGGGGTCTAGGTACTTCATGTTCTTCTCCTTTTTGATGTGATGCGGCAAAGTTACAAAAAAATCCTTGACAATGCAAGCTTATGTAACGACAAAAACTACTTGTCAGTGTGCATTACACAACAGAAGAATGCCAAAAGCCCGCTAACGATGCAGGCTTTTGGCATTCTTTCTTTTCGATAATATCATTTTTCTGTCTACTTGGCAGTTTCCTTCGAACTACGCTTGTCGCGGCGATAGCTGCGGTAGTCATCGAGCGGAATCTCCTTGTCAGGCTCCACGAGCACACCCTCGCGCGACAGCGCGAACTTCATGTACTTGATGTTCAAGCCACGCTCTATCCACATGCTCTCGTAGTAGGTCTGGATAGAGAGAATCTTGCGTGTCACCTCGTCAATGCCCTCATGATGGTACAGGTCTTCGGTACGGAAGAGCACCGGCAACTTGTTCTCCTCCACCATGTATGTAGTATAGGTAAAGAGGAAGTTGGAGTCCGTCTTCAGATGAATGACACCGCCGTCCACGAGGAAGTGGCGGTATCGGTTCATGAAGTAGGTAGAGGTAAGACGCTTGCGCGGGTTCTTCATCTGCGGGTCGGAGAATGTAAGCC
>CAVKNU010000206.1:0-4172 GCA_963657465.1 Lachnospiraceae bacterium | reverse complement strand
TATGATTGAAAAAGTAAATCCAAGCCATCCCGATAAGGTGGCAGACCGTATTGCAGGAGCTATTGTAGCCCTTGCGTACAAGAAAGTTGAGAATCCAAGAATCGCAGTTGAAGTACTGCTTGGACATGGTGTAGTAAACATCATCATAGAGAGTAGCGTGAACATTTCAGACGCTGAGGCTGAGGCTATTGTTAGTCGTATCACAAAGCGTACGGACTTGAAAGTATCGCTCGTTATGGTAGCACAAGATCCTATTCTTGCCCACAACCAAGACGGTGAAATCCGTTGCGGTGATAATGGTATTTTCAAGGGTGTGCCACTCACTGAGGAGGAGAAGGAACTCAGCAAAATCGCCCATGACATCTACGAGCGTTATCCTTCAGATGGTAAGTATGTATTAGGCAATGGTAAATTGATTATCTGTCAAAGCAATGCCAAGACTGAAGATTTAAAGAAGCTCTATCCAAATGCCATTATCAATCCGCTTGGCGATTGGACAGGTGGTACCGATGTTGATGCAGGAGCAACGAATCGCAAACTTGGCTCAGATATGGCTCAATCTGTTTCGGGCGGCGGAGTACAGGGCAAAGACCTTTCAAAAGCTGATGTTTCCGTAAACATCTACGCTTTCCTGAAAGCGCAGCAGACAGGCAAGCCTGTGGAGTTGTTCTGTGCCATCGGTGACACTGAGATTGACGGTAAGCCATACGCCGAGATAGTAGAGATTGCTCGTCAATACATCAAACAGGTAGGTGGCTTTGGAAAATTTGCCGAATGGGGACTATTCTAAGTTTGAAATAGCATGTACCGATTTGATATTGACATCAATCCCATCATCAACGGCAAAGAATGTCATTTAGAGGGCATTTGTGAAATGCTTTCCTCTGATGTTTTTAAAGTCACAATGACAGAGCCTTATAAAGGGTTGTCTGTTACCAAACACTTTGATGATACAGGAGAAATGGATATGGATGCAACTTTTTCAAAGGTTGAAAAAGACTTGACAACGTTGTTTGAACAAGAAACTAAGCGCATAGAATCAAAGTAATTGCCGATTCTAAGTGAATGTAAAACTGCCAAGTGTTGAAATTAAAATATATCAATACTTGGCGGTTATTCTTTTATAGCTCAACGCCTTCTTTTGCACAAATATCCTTTACACTACTAACCAAACTATCCAAATTGTCAGAAACAAAAGCGTTATCATTATAGACTATGATAGAATGTAAAGACACAGAATTAGTTTCATGAGAAGAAGAAAACAAGTCAGATAGATTTACACCTAAATGGTTTGCAATAGATTCCAAAGTTGACAATTGAGGATTGCCATTCAACGCACGTGAAAGACTTTCGGGGGCTATCTCCATTTTATTTGCTAAATCTTTCAGAGCCATATTCTGATTATTGCACAATTTCTTCACTGTTTGACTTAAATTGACTTTCATATCATTCATTTTTGCTGCAAAGGTAGTAAATTGATATTAAATATCAATCAAAATTAGATGATTTAACTTTAGATATCACTAATAATTTGGTTCCAATTGATAATTTATGTACTTTAGCGGCCATAATAGTAACACATAATATCAATACGAATATGGAAAGAGTAGTTATATACGCAAGAGTTTCCACTGTCATTCAAGACTATGACAGGCAGGTTGACGAGTTGAAAGATTATGCTAACCGCATGAATTATCAAGTTGTCAAGGTTTTCAGTGAGAAAGTAAGTGGAGCTAAGAAAGTCGCAGAACGTGAGCAGTTATCGGAACTATTGAATTACGTTGAGGCTCACTATATAGATAAGGTATTAATATATGAATGCTCTCGTTTGAGCAGACGAATCGTTGACTTTTTGCAAGTCATAGAGCAATTGACAGAAAAAGGCATATCGCTTTTCATCCTTCAAAATGGCTTGGAGACTTTACAAGCAGACGGCAAGCCCAATCCAATTGCACAGCTTGTATTGGGCATGATTGCGCAGTTTAACAGCATGGAAAGAGGACTTATAAGAAGTCGCATGGAGAGTGGTTATAATCATTATCGTGCGTTGGGTGGTAAGGTTGGCAGAAAGACAGGATATCGCAAATCACAAGATGATATGCGTGAGGAATATGCCGAAGAGATACGACTTTTGAAAAAAGGTATTTCATTACGAAATGTATCTAAAATTACTCATACAAGCGTGAATACATTGCGTAAAGTGCGTGATTTAACAATTTTTACATGACGATTTTGTAAAAGGCAATCAACCAAGTAGTATGTTTGTCGCAGTGAAATTTAAAGAAGTTATAATAAAGGATAGAAGAAGGTATGAAATAAGGAATATACAAAGAATGGTTTTAAGTTTATCCAAGTGCGTACAAAGGAGCAGTCGGGTTGGTAGGTTGGAGTACTGTAGCACGAAAAATGAATAAGCGTAGCTATACGCAATGTTATTCTATTGAGTGAGTGATAACAATAGAAAGGTGTACTAAAATTCTTAATAGTGGTAAGAAAAAATACAACAATGATGAAGTAAAGCAGATAAGAGAATACCTTTATCTCATTGCCCACCTACAAATTGAGGCAGAGACAGGAGCAAGTGTTAACAAGTAAATTAAAAAATAATGAGAGTAATACTTTATTGCCGAGTTAGCTCGGATGAACAAGCAAAAGGAGCATCCCTTGAAGTCCAAGAAACATGTTTGAGAAATTACTGTGCAAATCATGGTTATGAAGTTGTTGGTGTTTATAAGGAAGATTATTCCGCAAAGCATCATGATTTGAGACGTCCCGAATTTAAGAAAATGTATGACTATTGTCGAAAGAACAAAAAGACTATCGACAAAATTCTGTTTTTGCGTTGGGATAGATTTTCACGAAACAGTGAGTTTGCTCACAGGTACAGGCGTAAGTTTATGGATGGAATGGGAATCGAAATCAACTCCATTGAATCGCCTGTTGATTTTACAGGTACAGAGTGGAACGTGCTGATGAGTACATATTGCAGTATAGCCCAATCTGAGGACGAGAAAATTTCTCGCAGAACAAAAGAGTGTACTCATAAAAAGCGTATGCAAGGACATTGCACTAACAAAGCACCAAGAGGCTACAAAAATGTAAGAGTAGACGAACATAATACCCATGCCGAAATAGACGAGCCAAAAGCAAAGATGGTGCGTAAGGCATTTGAAGAGGTGGCAAAGGGAGTGGAGACTCCATGTAGAATCCGTAAGCGTTTGTTTCCATCTGTGGCAGAAAGCAGTTTTTTTGATATGCTGAGAAATCCATTTTACATAGGGAAAATCCGTGTGCCTGCCTATGGCTCTGACCCCGAAATGATAGTAGAAGGACTGCATGAGGGTATTATAACAGAGGAACTGTTTTATAAGGTACAAGACATCCTTAATGCAAAGAAGAAAGCACCCAAGTTGAGCAAGAAAATCAATCCCGATTTGTTTCTGAGGAAGTTTCTTGTTTGTCCTATCTGTGGTCATGCACTGACAGGAGCAGAGAGTCGTGGCAATGGTGGCAAGTATGCTTATTACAATTGTTGTCACGATGCAAAGCACATTAGAAAGCGAGCGGAGGTTGTGAATGAGGGTTTTGCAAAGTATGTGGGGAGTTTGAAGCCTAATGAAACTGTGCTAAAGCTCTATGAGAACATTCTTGAAGATATAAGAAAGGAACAAATCTCAGACAGCTTGGCAGAGGTAGAGTTGCTCAAGTCTAAGATGCAGACGTACAAGAATAGAATACAGAAAGCCAAAGATTTGTATCTTGATGGCGAAATGGGTAAGGAAGAGAAAGATGAGGCTGTAAGCCACAATCAAAAAGAGTTGGATGAACTGCAAAACAAGGTGGATATGTTGGAAATGGGGAATCGTTCAAAGATTAAACCAAAGTTGGATTACTCTATCTCGCTGATTAGCAATATGGAACGCTATATTGTGGATGCTCCTGTGGAGACTAAAGTCAAGCTGATAAGTTCGATGTTTCCTCAAAAAATAGAATTTGACGGGGAAAAATATCGAACCAACTCTTACAACCAGGTGCTTGATTTAATCTATCAGGAAACCAAGCAGTTACGAGAGGGTAACGTAAAAAAAAAGGAGAGAAGTGACCTTCTCTCCAATTCTGTACCCAGACCCGGGATCGAACCGGGATGGATTGCTCCACTGGTGTTTGAGACC